>NZ_BAABZW010000006.1:0-150069 GCF_040365325.1 Intrasporangium sp. DVR
GGTCCACGACGACGAGACCGGCGCCACCGCCGTGGCCGTGCTGCGTCGGGCGGTCGCCTGGTTCACCCAGCGCGGCGTCACGGTCGAACGGGTGCTGTCCGACAACGGGCCGGCCTACCGCTCGCACCTGTGGCGCGACACCTGCACCGAGCTGGAGATCACGCCCAAGCGGACGCGGCCGTACCGGCCGCAGACCAACGGCAAGATCGAACGCTTCCACCGCACCCTGGCCGACGGCTGGGCCTACGCCCGGCAGTCCGCCACCGAAGCCGAACGCCGAGCCTCGCTACCCGCCTGGCTCCACGCCTACAATCACCACCGGCCCCACTCAGCCTGCGGGAACCAGCCACCCTTCAGCCGATTGACCAACGTCCCCGGTCAGTACATCTAGCGGACCCGCGGCTCGTCTCGGCGACGTGCGGTGCCGCCACATCGTCGGGCCGCATTTGTGTCGTGCAGCCACATGATCGTGTCCGCGCGTACTTCATAGTCTTCCCGCATGCCGGACGCCCGCAACGACGCTCGCGACGACGACTCCGAGTCGCCCACACCCATCGGGATGACGGGGCCACGGGTGGCCAACGACCCCATCGACCTGACGGGGCGCACAGCCCTGGTCACCGGCGCGGCGAGCGGCATCGGAGCCGCGATCGCGCTGGCGCTCAGCCGGGCCCAGGCCACCGTCCACGCCGTCGACCGCGACGAGGCCGGCCTGACCCGCCTGGCGCAGGGGACCACGGTGACCCCGATCGTCGCCGACCTCGCCGATCTCGACAGCCTGGGCCGGCTCCCGCATGACGTCGACATCCTCGTCAACAACGCCGGCATCCAGCACGTCAGCCCGATCGAGGAGTTCCCGCTCGACCGGTTCGAGCTCATCCTCGACCTGATGCTCGTGTCACCCTTCCGGCTGATCCGCCAGTCGCTGCCGCACATGTACTCGCGCGGCTGGGGTCGGGTCATCAACGTCTCGAGTGTCCACGGCCTCCGTGCCAGCCCCTTCAAGTCGGCCTACGTCACCGCCAAGCACGGGCTCGAGGGCCTGTCCAAGGTCGTGGCCCTCGAGGGCGCCCCGCACGGCGTGACGTCCACCTGCATCAACCCCGCCTACGTGCGCACGCCGCTCGTCGAGAAGCAGATCGCGGACCAGGCACGCACGCACGGCATTCCCGAGAGCGAGGTCGTCGAGAAGGTCATGCTCTCCCCCGTCGCCGTCAAGCGGCTCGTCGAGCCCGACGAGGTCGCGGCCCTCGCCCTCTTCCTCTGCGGTCCGGCCTCGGGCTCGGTCACCGGTACGTCGTTCGTCATGGACGGCGGCTGGACCGCCCACTGACGGGCGCCCCCGGCCCCGCCCCCAACGTGCCTATGATCGGCGACGTGACGACCAGCCCGGACACCAGGACCGACCAGGTGCTCCACCTGCTCGAGCTGCTGGCCTCCGGAGCCACCGTCGCCGAGATCGCGGCTGCCGACGCCCCTCCCGCCGCGCGAGACCTGGCGCTGCGCATCTCGCACACCCGCGACCTCCACCAGCACCGGGAAGCCGGCCTCGCGGCCCTGCTCGACACTGCGCGAGAGCTCGCCACCAAGCACGACCCCGCGCAGGTCCTGGAGGCCATCGTCCGCCGGGCCCGACACCTGCTCCAGACCGACCTCGCCTACCTCACGCTCTACGACGCCGAGGCCGACGACACCTTCATGCGGGCCACCTCCGGCTCGGTATCGGCTGCCTTCCAGTCGGTCCGGCTCGCCCTCGGCGCCGGACTGGGGGGGTTGGTCGCCTCGACCCGCAAGCCCTACTGGACGGCCGACTACTGGTCTGATGACAGGTTCCAGCACACCGGGGCGATCGACGGCGCCGTCGGCGAGGAAGGCATCGTCTCCATCTGCGGGACGCCGCTCATCGTCGAGTCGGACTTCGTGGGGGTCCTCTTCGCCGCGAACCGCACGGCCCGCCCGTTCACGCGCGAGGACGTCGCCCTGCTGACCAACCTCGCCACCCTGGCGGCCGTCACACTCGTGCAGACCCGGGCCCTGGCGGACGCCGAGAAGGCCGTGCAGGCGCTTCAGGAGGCCCACGAGACGGTCCGGCAGTACGCCGCCGGAATCGAGAAGGCTGCTGCAGCTCACGACCGCTTCGCCAACCTGGTCCTCGGCGGCGGCGGGGTCGAAGGCATCACACATGCGGTGGCCGAGCTGCTCGGGGGCTGGGCCGTCCTTCTCGACGAGAACGGCGCGGTGCGATCGTCGACGGGCCCCGCCCCCGACCTCGTCCGCAGCGCCGAGATCCAGCAGCTGCAGGACAAGGCGGCCGCTGCTGGCGGGCGGCTGGTCCACGAGGGCGACACCTACGCCGTCATGATCAATGCCGCCCACGAGCGACTCGGCACCCTCCTCCTCGGCGAGGTCGGCAGGCTCCACGACGCCGACGCCCGCACGGTGGAGCGAGCGGGCATGGTGACGTCCCTCGTCCTGCTCTTCGAGCGAAACGCCGCAGATGCTCGGCAGTCCGAGCGCAACCGCGTGCTGGCCGATCTCGTCGCCGGGCGCGGCTCCGAGGGCGAGCGGGTCCAGCTCGCTCGGGGGGCCGGTTTCGACCCCGTCGCCCCGTTCTGCGTCCTCGTCATGCGTGGCGAGGACTCCGCGGCCACCCGTGCCCTCATCATGTCGGCGAGTGCCGCGACGGGAGAAGGTTCGCTCGTCGGAGCTCACGACGACCAGATCGTGGCGCTGGTGCCGGCCTCGGATCCCGACGCCCTCGCCAAGACCGTGGCCGGGCGGGTGGGTCGCCGGTCACCCGTCACCGTGGCGGGGGTCGGTCCCGTCTCCGGGGTGGGCGGGATCCCCGCTGCCCATGAGGAGGGCGCCCGGACCGCCCGCGCGCTCATCGCCCTCGGCCGTCGCGGTCAGGGGGCCGCCGCGACCGAGCTCGGGTTCGCCGGCCTCATCGTCGGCACGGACCCCGATGTGGGCGACTACGTCCACCGGGTCCTCGCGCCGGTGCTGGACTATGACGAGAGGCGTGGCACCGACCTGGTCGGAACACTCGAGGCCTACTTCGCCGCTGGGTCCAGCCCGCGGCACGCCGCCTCGAGCCTCCACGTTCACGTCAACACCGTCTCCCAGCGCCTGGAGCGGATCGGAGCGCTGCTCGGGCCGTCGTGGCAGCAGCCGGAACAGGCTCTGGAGCTGCAGCTCGCCCTCCGGCTGCGGCGCCTGCTCGCCGAGCCCTGATCCTGCCTGATCCTGCCGGACCCTGGCTGACCCGCCCCACACCGTCTCAGACGGGCCCGCTCCTCGGTCGGGGCCCCTCGCCGCCGGTCTAGACCGAGCCCCCCAGGTGCCGGTCGATCGCGTCCACGACGGCCCGGACGCCGGGCTCGTCGAGGATCACGTCGTAGTGGTTGGCATCCACCGCGGTGACGCGCACGCCGTCCGGGATGTCGAGCGCGGCAAGCCGCTCCTCGTCGTAGAGTCCCTGGGGCTCGTTGAGCAGGCCACGCCGTGCCCACACGAGCTCGATCGGCTTGCCCAGACCGACAGCTCGCCGCACCGCCGCGTGCGTCAGGGGATCGGCCAGGACGTCGGCGCCATCGACCCGGACGGCGTCGAGGACACACGAGCTGCGCCATCGGCCCGGGGCTGCGTCGTCCTCGACGAGGTCGTGGCTCAGGTAGTGGCGCACCGCCTCCCCGGCCGGGCCACGCAGGGCGGGCCCGAGGCTGGGGTGCTGCTCCCAGAAGGCGAGGTAGTCGTCCACACTCTCGAAGCGCATCGAGAGCCGGTCCATCGCCGGGCCGATCACCGCGGTGAGCGCCGCATCGATGTCGAGGTCGGCAGGCGCCGGGAAGGCCAGCCCTCCGTCGACGAGCACCGCCCCGGGGAAGCGCTCCGGATGGCTGGCCACCGCCAGGGCGCAGATGAACGCCCCCATGGAGTGACCCACCAGGAGCGGGGCACAGCCGAAGACCGAGGCGATCGAGGTGAGGTCCTCGACGTGGACAGCGAGCCCATAGGGGGGCGGCACCCGGCGACTGCCGCCCCGGCCCCGCAGGTCCGGAGCGAGGAAGCGGACCGCTCCCGGACCGTGCCGCCGATCGACCTCGTCGGCGACTCTGCGCCATGAGAGTCCGTTGGCCGTGATCCCATGAACGGCGACCACGACCGGCGCCCCGTCGCGGGCCACGCCGAGAGTCAGGTCGTGGATGGCCAGACTGCCGATCGGTTGCTCGATGACGAAGTCGGGGGCGATGCTCATGTTGCTCGACCTCTCCTGACGAGTCGCCCACCGAGGCCGGTCAGGCCGGCCGGGGCGAAGTAGACGATGACGATGAAGAACAGCCCGAGCACGAAGAGCGGCTCGGCCAGGACCTGTTGGGCCACCTCGGGCAGCGCATCGGCGAAGCCGGCTCCGCTGAGCTCGACGAGGCGGGCGTCCGCGTAGGTGTAGAGGAACCCGCCGATGAGCGCGCCCCACGTGCTCCCCGCCCCTCCGAGCACGACCATGATGAGCAGGGCCAGGGTGAACTCGGTCGTCGTCACGTGCGGGTTGGACCCACCGAGGACGAGGGCGTGGACGATGCCGCCGAGCCCGCCGAGGAAGGCACCCACGACGATCGCCAGCAGCTTGACGCGGTAGGTGTCGAACCCGAGAACGGCAGCACGCGGCTCGTTCTCCCTGATCGCGGCCATGGCGTGACCGGCCCTGGAACGCACGAGGAGCGTCACGACGACGAAGGCCAGGGCGGCGAACCCGAGTGCGAGCCAGTACCGGTAGGGCGCGTTGGCTACCCCCACGAGCAGCTCGGGCACGGCGCTGCGGTTGAGCGACTTGCCCTCCTCGCCGCCGGTGACGCCCCCCGGGTTGCGCATGACGATGATCGAGGCGGCCTGGGCGAAGGCGAGCGTCACCATGGCGAAGGCGATCCCCCCGACCCGCAGGGCGATCCCCCCGACCACGAGGGCGAGCAGGGTCGTCACCGTCAGGGAGACGACGATGGCCACGGGCAGCGGCAGGGACCAGTCGGCCAGGGAGATCGTGAGCAGGTAGCTGCCTGCCGCCACGAAGAGGGCGTGCCCGAAGCTGAGCAGCCCGGTCCTGCCGAACAGCACGTCGTAGCTGAGCGCGACGCCGGCGATGACGAGACAGGTCGCGAGCAGCTGCAGGCTGCCCGGCCCGTTGACCCGTCCCGGCAGGACCCCCGGCAGCTCAAGGGGGACATAGGGCAGGTAGGCCAGGACGAGAAGGACGACGACGGACGGTAGGGCCTTGAGCAGCGCGGCGGCTCTCATGCATGGGCTCCCTTCAGTGAGGTCGGCCGCAGCAGGAGGACCAGCGCGAGCAGCAGCACCACCGACAGGTCACCCACCCCGCTGGCGGCGTAGAAGTTGGCCAGCTGCTGGACGAGACCGACCGCCACCGCCGCGACGGCGGTGCCGATGAGCGACCCCATGCCACCGATGACGACGACGATGAAGGCGTAGATGAGCAGGGATCCCCCTTGGGCCGGCGACACCGTCCCCGCGTACTGCGAGTACAACAGCCCTGCCAGGGCGGCGGCCGAGCCACCCAGGGCGAAGACGATGGTGAAGGTGCGGTGCACGTTGATGCCGAGCGCCTCGACCATGGTGCGGTTCTCGACGCCGGCCCTGATGATCAGGCCGAGGCGCGTGTAGTGCAGCAGGGCCAGCAGCCCCAGGAAGACGCCCAGGGCCACGAGGATGAAGACGAAGCGGTCGTTCGGGAGTCGGGCACCGAGCACGACCGAGGTGCCCGCCATCCACTCCGGCTTCTCCACCGTGCGAGGGTCGGCGCCCCAGATCCCCTGCGCCGCAGCCACGCTCGCCAAGGAGAGACCCACGGTGACGAGGACCTGCTGGATGTGGTGGCGGTACAGCGGTCGGATCAGCACGACCTCGACGAGCAGGCCGATCACCGCGCCGACGACGAGGGCCACGACCACGGCGACGAGCAGGCGGGTGGCCACCGAGAGGCTCGCTGGGAGGTTGCTCATGGTGAGCCATCCCGCGTAGGCCCCGGCCATCATGAAGGCGCCGTGCGCGAAGTTGAGCACGCCCATCAGCCCGTAGATGATGCTGAGTCCGCTGGCGGCGAGGAAGTAGAGGGCACCGAGGCCGAGGCCGGTGACCATGATGAGGACGAAGTCGGTCATGCGGCTCCCTCCCGACGCATCGACACCCCGAGCAGCTCCCGGGTCAGCCCGGCGTCCGCGACGAGCTCGGCCGCTCCTCCGCGGTGCACCACCCGGCCGGCGTCGAGCACCACCACGGTGGCGGCGATCCGCCGGACCAGCGGCAGGTTCTGCTCGACGAGCAGGATGGGGGTGGTCCGGGCCACCTCCGCCAGGACGTCGGCGACCTCGGTCACCAGCTTCGGGGCGAGGCCCTTGGTCGGCTCGTCGATGAGGAGGACGGACGTCTTCCGCAGCAGCACCCGGGCGAGCGACACCATCTGCTGCTGCCCACCGGACAGCGTTCCGGCGCGCTGCTTGGCACGGGCGATGAGGTCGGGGAACAGCTGCGCGACGATCGGCGCGTCCACCCCGTGGTCGGGGTCGACGAGGCGCAGGTTCTCGTCGACGGTCAGGCCGCCGAAGACCTCGCGGTCCTCGGGGACGTAGCCGATCCCGCCCCGGATGATCCGCGGTGTCGGCTCGTCCTGGATCGCCTTGCCCTGCAGCACGATGCGTCCGGTGCGCGGAGCCAGGCCGATGATCGCCTTGAGGGTGGTGGTCTTGCCGACGCCGTTGCGCCCGAGCAGGGCCGTGACGCCGGTCGACGGCACGTCGAACGAGACCCCTTGGAGGACATGGGAACCCCCGTAACGGACGTGGAGGTCCTCGACGGCGAGAACCGGGCTCATCTCGGACCGAGGGGCCGGTCCCGGTCCGCGGGCAGTGGTCGTGTCGGTCACAGGGCTTCTCCCAGGTAGGCCTGTTGGACGCGCTCGTCGTTGGTCACGTCGTGGGGTGATCCGGTGGCGAGCAGCTGTCCGTGGTGCAGGACGGCCACTCGGTCGGCGAGCCCGAGCACGACGTGCATGTGGTGCTCGACCATGGCGACAGCCACGCCCGAGTCGCGGACCTCGCCGATGATCTCGGTCAGGCCGTCGACGTCCTCGGCGGACACGCCGGCCATCGGCTCGTCGAGGAGCAGGGCCTTGGGGTTCGACGCGAGCGCCATCGCGAGCTCGAGCTTCCGACGGTCGCCGTGCGACAGGTCGCGGGCGAGGCTCTGGGTGCGGTCGTGGATGCGGACCCGCTCGAGGAGGGCGTCGACTCCTTCCGTCGCCGCTCCGTCCCGCCGCGGACGTGCGCGCCGGAAGGGTGAGAAGGGCGCGGAACCACTGGCCTGGACGGCCAGATGGACGTTCTCGCCGGCCGTGAGCCCGTCGAAGAGGGCCGAGGTCTGGAACGACCGCGACAGGCCCAGCCGGGCCCGGCGGGTCGCCGACCGCCTGGTCACGTCGTCCCCGGCGAGCCGCACGACCCCCGTCGTCGGGCGGGTCACGCCGCTCAGGATGTTCACGAGCGAGGACTTGCCCGCCCCGTTGGGGCCGATGATGCCGAGCAGCTCACCGGCCCCCACGCCGAGCGTGACGTCATCGAGGATCTGGGCCCCACCGACTCTCCAGCCGATGGCGTCTCCACTGATGACGGGGGTGGTCACTTGAACGGCGTGACCGGAGGTGCGACGGCCGCCGGGTCGAGGGTGTCGCCGAGGACGGGGGCGATGGTGCTGCCATCCTGCTTGAGGGTGGCCGTGAACATCGGCTGGAGCAGCGCGTGGTCCTCTGCCCGGATCTGCAGCTGGCCCTTCGGGCCCTCGAACGACCAACCCTCCAGGGCCGACACCATGGCGTCGACGTCCGAGTCGCTCGCCTCGATGGCGTGGGCGATCATCTGCGCCGCGACGAAGCCGTCGTTGGTGAACAGGTCGACCGTCGCCCCCTGGTCCTTGAGGCCCTTCGCCAGGGCCGCGTAGGCGGCGTTGTCGCTCGCGCCGTCGAAGAAGTGCGACAGGAAGTTGATCTGGCTCGAGGCCTTGCCGAAGATCGCGTGCGTCGGCTTGATGTCGAGGCCCGTGACGACCTTGGTCGACTCGAAGACGCCCTGCTGCTCGAGGGTCGACCACATCGACGCGGCGTTGGCGCCGGCCCAGGCGACGAAGAGCAGGTCGGGCGATGCACCCTTGATCTTCGTGGCGAACGGCGTCACGTCGGTCGCCGCGGCGGGGACCTCGACCGAGTCGACCGTGGCGCCCTTGGCGCCGAGGATGGCGGTGACGGCGGCGACGTTGGCCTTGCCGAAGGCGCTGTCCTGCGCGAGCACGGTGACCTTCTTGCCGGAGACGTCCCCGAGCATGGAGCCCGCGGTGGCGACGTCCTGGTAGGTCTGGCGGCCGGAGCGGAAGGTGTACTTGTTGGCGCCGCTCAGGGCGTCGACAGCCGCCGGCCCGGAGATGAAGAGGACCTTGTTGTCGTTGGCCAGCGGCGCCACCTGGAGGGCGACGCCCGAGGAGGTCGAGCCGGCGATGATCTTGTGCCCTTGGCCGATGAGGTCGGTGGCTGCCGCGACCGCCTTGGCGGGGTCACCGGCGTCGTCCTGCTCGGTGATCTCGACCTTGTGCCCGTTGACCTCGCCCGATCCCTTCGTCGCGTAGTCCAGACCCGCCGTGAAGCCCTGGCGGTACTGCTCGCCGTAGGTCGCGAGCGGACCCGACTTGGAGTACACGAGGCCGACCTTCACCGGCGCCGACTCGGCTCCCCCGCCGCCGGCCGTTCCCTGGTTCGCGGGCGCACCCGGCTCTCCAGGTGTGCCGCAGGCCGCCACCGTCATGCTGAGCAGTGCTCCCGCCAGGATCACACTCCAACGCTTGGACACCGTTGTCCTCCACCTCTGGTGGGTGCTCGCTCCCTGGTCGTTGCGAGATCCGTTGTCACCCAGCCGTTCCCGGCGAAGGTAGTTGAGTGTCTCGGCCGACCTCGTGGGGTCACGCCCCACAATGAGCCCCGTCCCATGTGTCCGCTTGACACGGGCCCGAGCCGGTCTGGGACCGCGGGGACGAGCGCGAGCCAGCCCAGCGGCATACGGCGTCGGCGGAGACCGTGCTGTCAGGAGAGGTGGGCAGCCAGCCCCGCGACGACGGTGTCGGCCGTCAGGCCGAGCTCCTCGAGCACCTGGCCGCGCGACGCGTGCGTGAGGAAACGCTTGGGGATGCCGTAGGTGTGCACGGGCACGTCGAGCCCGGCCTCACGCAGGGCCAGCGTCACGGCCGACCCGATGCCGCCGCTGACGAGGTTGTCCTCGATGACGGCGACGGCACCGGCCGAGCGGGCCAGCTCGACGACCGCCGGGTCGACGGGCAGCACCCAGCGGGGGTCGACGACCCGCACCGAGTGGCCCTGGGCGGCCAGCTTCTCCCCCACGTCGACGGACATCGCGGCGAACGCCCCCACCCCGACGACGAGCACGTCGACCGCCTCGTCGCCGCTCTCGTGGAGCACGTCCACGCTGCCGACCGCGCGCACGGCTGCCACCGGCTCGCCGACGTCGCCCTTGGGGAACCGCAGCACGGTCGGTGCGTCCGACACGTCGAGGGCCTCACGCAGCTGCAGCTTGACCTGCTCGCCGTCGCGCGGAGCCGCGAGCCGCAGCCCGGGCACGATGGACGTGAGCGTCATGTCCCACATGCCGTTGTGCGAGGCGCCGTCGCTACCGGTGATGCCGGCACGGTCGAGGACGAAGGTGACCCCCGCCCGGTGCAGCGCGCAGTCCATGAGCACCTGGTCGAAGGCCCGGTTGAGGAACGTCGCGTAGACGGCGACGACGGGGTGCAGTCCGCTGTAGGCGAGCCCGGACGCCATCGTCACGGCGTGCTGCTCGGCGATCCCGACGTCGAAGACCCGGTCGGGATAGGCGGCGGCGAAGCCGTCGAGACCCACGGGGATGAGCATCGCGGCGGTGATCGCGACGACGTCCGGCCGCTCCGCGCCGATCCGCACCATCTCGTCGTTGAACTCGTCGGTCCAGATGCGCCCGGACACCTCGAACGGCAGGCCGGTCTCAGGGTTGATCTTGCCGATGCCGTGCATGTGGTCGTTGATGTCGTCCAGGGCGGGCTGGTATCCCCGCCCCTTCTGGGTGATGACGTGGACGATGACCGGGCCGCCGAAGTCCTTGGCCTGCCGGAGCGCCTTCTCGACCGCCTGCTCGTCGTGGCCGTCGACCGGCCCGTAGTACTTCAGCCCGAGGTCCTCGAACATCCCCTGTGGGGCGACGATGTCCTTGATCCCCTTCTTCACCCCGTGCAGCGTCTCGAACATCGCACCGCCGACGACGGGGGTGCGGGCGAGGGATCGCTTGCCCCAGTCGAGGACGCGCTCGTAGCCCTGCGTCGTGCGCAGGGTCGCCAGGTGCTCGGCGAGCCCGCCGATGGTCGGGGCGTAGGAGCGCTCGTTGTCGTTGACGACGATGACCAGCGGCAGGTCCTTGTCCACGGCGATGTTGTTCATCGCCTCCCAGGCCATCCCGCCGGTCAGTGCCCCGTCACCGATCACCGCGACGGTGTGCCGACCCGTCTCGCCCCGCAGGCGGCGCCCCTTGGCGATGCCGTCGGCCCACGACAGCGCGGTCGACGCATGGGAGTTCTCGACGACGTCGTGCGCGGACTCGGCGCGGCTCGGGTAGCCGGACAGGCCGCCCTGCTTCTTCAGCTTGCTGAAGTCGTGCCGGCCGGTGAGCAGCTTGTGGACATAGGACTGGTGCCCCGTGTCGAAGACGATCGTGTCGCGCGGAGAGTCGAAGACGCGGTGCAGTGCGATGGTGAGCTCGACGACGCCGAGGTTGGGGCCGAGGTGGCCCCCGGTCTGCGAGACCGCCGCGACCAGGAAGGTGCGGATCTCGTCGGCGAGCGCCGGCAGGTCGGCTGCCGGGAGCGCCTTCACGTCCGCTGGGCTCTCGATCTGGTCGAGCAGGCTCACGCTGGCCGGGTCCTCTCCGTTCGGGTGGTCGATCGAGTCTACGGTGTGACCGGCCGAGGTCCCGAACTCACCGTGCCCCCCTCACCCTTTCGTCACCAACCTCACACCACCCGGCCGTATGCCGCTGGGCTCGCTTCCGCGTCGACCGTGCCGCGGACGTCTCCCCCCGTCGACCGGCGTCGGGGTCAGAGGCGCGGGGCGAACACCTTCCCCTGGAGCGCCTCGTGGAGCAGGCGGGCGGAGCGCGATGCGGCGAGCAGCCGGATTCCCTCGGCCTCGATCTGCCCGAGGATCTCGTCGAGGGCGTCGGCGGGGACGTGCGGCCCGACCGCGACTCGGGCCTCGCGCCACGCGTCGCGCATGGCGACGACCTGGCCGTCGAGGTGCCGGCCCGCGAGCCAGGCGAGGGCGATCGGGTGCTTGCGCCAGCCCGTGTAGGAGCGGTAGTCGGGCGGGCACTGGTCGAGCAGCCACAGCACCGCGCGCTCCTCCCAGCCCGGCGTGTGGGCCGGGGGGACGCCCTGGGGCCAGCCGGGCGGGGTGTGTGCTGCCATGCCTCCCATTGTGCCGACCGGTCGCGAGCCGACCGGCATGCGGCTGCGTGGTGCCGGGTGAACAGTGAGCCGTTCACCTGGCACCACGCTGGCCGAAGACCCTGCGATCAGCTCGCGACGAGCGACCGGAGGACGTACTGCAGGATGCCGCCGTTGCGGTAGTAGTCGGCCTCACCGGGGGTGTCGATGCGCACGACCGCGTCGAACTCCGTGGCGGCGCCGTCCTCGCCGGTGGCCACCACGCGAACCGTCCGCGGCGTGCGGCCCTCGTTGAGCTCGGTGATCCCGGAGATCGAGAAGGTCTCGGTGCCGGTCAGGCCCAGCGATTCGGCGTTCTCCCCCTGCGGGAACTGGAGCGGGATGACGCCCATGCCGATGAGGTTGGAGCGGTGGATCCGCTCGTAGGACTCGGCGATGACCGCCTTGACGCCGAGCAGGCTCGTGCCCTTGGCCGCCCAGTCGCGCGACGATCCGGAGCCGTACTCCTTGCCGGCGAGGATGACGAGCGGGACGCCCGCAGCGGCGTAGTTCTGGGCAGCGTCGTAGATGAAGGACTGCTCCCCGCCCCGGGTGAAGTCCCGGGTGAAGCCGCCCTCGACGCCGTCGAGCAGGAGGTTCTTGAGGCGGATGTTGGCGAACGTGCCGCGGATCATCACCTCGTGGTTGCCGCGACGCGACCCGTAGGAGTTGAAGTCCTTGCGCTCGATGCCGTGCTCCTGGAGGTATCGGCCCGCAGGACTGTCCGCCTTGATCGAACCGGCGGGGCTGATGTGGTCGGTCGTCACGGAGTCGCCGAGCTTGGCCAGCACGCGCGCGCCGTCGATGTCGGTGACCGGGGCGGTCTCGACCGTCATCCCGTCGAAGTACGGGGGCTTTCGGACGTAGGTGGACTCCGGGTCCCACGCGAACGTGTCGCCCTCCGGCGTGGGCAGGGACTGCCAGCGCTGGTCACCGGCAAACACGTCGGCGTAGTCGGTGGTGAACATCTCCTGGTTGATCGACTGCGCGATGGTCCGCTCGACGTCCTCGGGAGTCGGCCAGATGTCGCGGAGGTAGACCTCGGCGCCGGAACCGTCCCGACCGAGCGGCTCCGTCTCGAAGTCGAAGTCCATCGTCCCGGCGAGGGCATAGGCGATGACGAGCGGCGGGCTCGCGAGGTAGTTCATCTTGACGTCGGGGTTGATCCGGCCCTCGAAGTTGCGGTTGCCGGAGAGCACCGCGGTGACGGCGAGGTCGTTCTCGTTGACCGCCGCGGAGATCTCGTCGTTGAGCGGTCCGGAGTTGCCGATGCACGTCGTGCACCCGTAGCCGACCAGGTGGAAGCCGAGCTTCTCGAGGTAGGGCCACATACCGGCCTTGTCGTAGTAGCCCGTCACGACCTTGGAGCCCGGCGCCATGGACGTCTTGACCCACGGGGCGACCGTCAGGCCCTTCTCGACGGCGTTCTTGGCGAGCATGGCGGCGGCCATCATGACCGAGGGGTTGGACGTGTTGGTGCAGCTGGTGATCGAGGCGATCGAGACGATGCCGTGGTCGATCTCGAACTCGCGACCGTCGGCGTCGGTGACCCGCACCGCGCGGGACGGGCGCCCGTCGCCGTCGCCCTCGTTCGCCGGCTTGTCCCCGCCGTTGAGTCCTTCGTCGGAGCCCTGGGGGGTCGGGTCGCTCGCCGGGAAGCTCGTCGCGTGCCCGGGGTCGCCCTCGTGGTGGGCCACGTAGGTGGGCAGGACCTTCCGGAAGGACTCCTTGGCGTCGGTGAGGGCGATGCGGTCCTGCGGACGCTTCGGGCCCGCGATGGACGGCACGACCGTGGACAGGTCGAGCTCGAGGTACTCGCTGTAGCGGGCCTCGGGCTGGTCGGGCCCGGCGTTGAGCCACATGCCCTGCTCCTTGGCGTATGCCTCGACGAGCGCGACGGACTGGGCCGACCGGCCGGTGAGGCGCAGGTACTCCAGGGTCACGTCGTCGATCGGGAAGATCGCGCAGGTGGAGCCGAACTCCGGGCTCATGTTGCCGATCGTCGCCCGGTTGGCCAGCGGCACCTGGGAGACGCCCTCGCCGTAGAACTCGACGAACTTGCCGACGACCCCGTGCTTGCGCAGCATCTCGGTGATCGTCAGGACGACGTCGGTGGCGGTGGCTCCGCTGGGGATGGAGCCGGAGAGCTTGAAGCCGACGACCCGCGGGATGAGCATCGAGACGGGCTGGCCGAGCATGGCCGCCTCGGCCTCGATGCCGCCGACGCCCCAGCCGAGGACGCCGAGGCCGTTGACCATCGTCGTGTGGGAGTCGGTGCCGACGCAGGTGTCGGGGTAGGCCACGCCGTCACGGACCATGACCGTGCGGGCCAGGTGCTCGATGTTGACCTGGTGGACGATCCCGGTGCCCGGGGGGACGACCTTGAAGTCGTCGAACGCGGTCTGCCCCCAGCGCAGGAACTGGTAGCGCTCGCGGTTGCGCTGGTACTCGATCTCGACGTTGCGCTCGAACGCGTCGGGGCGGCCGAAGACGTCGATGATGACGGAGTGGTCGATGACCAGCTCGGCCGGGGCGAGCGGGTTGATCTTGGCCGCGTCGCCGCCGAGGTCGGCCACCGCCTCGCGCATCGTGGCGAGGTCGACCACGCACGGCACACCGGTGAAGTCCTGCATGATGACGCGGGCGGGGGTGAACTGGATCTCCGTGTCGGGCTCGGCGTTCGCGTCCCAGCCGCCGAGGGCGCGGATGTGGTCAGCCGTGATGTTGGCCCCGTCCTCGGTGCGCAGCAGGTTCTCGAGGAGGACCTTGAGGCTGTACGGGAGGGTCTCGTGACCCTCGACCGACGCCAGGCGGTAGACCTCGTACGACTCGCCGCCGACCTCGAGGGTCCCCTTTGCCTTGAAGCTGTCAACACTGCCCACAGCGGGCTCCTTCCAGCAACTGAAGTTGGATGTCGTGCTCGTCAATTTATCTTGATATCAAGATATCTAACCACACGCCGGGACCATTGTCAGCCCGGGTCGTCGACGTGCCAAGGGCTGGACGCCGTATGCCGCTGAGCTCGCTTCCCGGGCCATGGAGCCTCCCCCCTGTGGCCGGGGACCACGACGCGACCCGCGGTCAGGTGGTCGGCTCGAGGACGGCGATGCACTCGACGTGGTGGGTCATCGGGAAGGCGTCCCACGCCTCGAGGTGCGCGAGCCGGAAGCCGTGGTCCCCGGCTGCCTTGACGTCCCGGGCGAGCGCGGCCGGGTCGCAGGCCACGTAGAGGACGCGCCTCGGCCCGAGGGCGGCCACATGGGCCATCACGCCGGCCCCGGCTCCGGTGCGAGGAGGGTCGAGGACGAGGAGGTCAGCCGTGATGGCCTGGGCCGCCAGCGACGCGAGCTCGCGGTCGACCCGGTTGGTTCGCCACTCGATGTTGTCCTGCCCTTCGGTGTTGAGCATCCCGGTGGCGACGGCTCGGGTGTCCCCCTCGACGCCGAGGACGAAACCGCCCGGCGAGACCAGCTCGCCGAGGCGGGTCGTGAACAGACCGGAGCCGGCGTAGAGGTCGACGACCCGGTCTCCCGGAGTCGGCTCGAGCAGGGCCACGACCCGCGACAGGAAGGTCGAGGCCGCGCCGGGGTGGACCTGCCAGAAGCCGCGGGCGGCGACGACGTACTCGCCCTCCCACGCCCCGTCGGTCACCCGCTCGCCGACGAGACCGCCACCCGCGTCGGCGCCGGGCGCAACGGGCAGCGGGACGAGGACCGCCTCGTCGGGGTGGGCGGCGTCGACGACGTCGACGGCGGTGCAGTCGTGCCAGACGGTGTCGAGGACGCCGGACCCGACGACGTCCGGCGTCGCGATGAGGCAGTCGTCGACCGGCACGATGCGACGTGACCGGTGCCCGTGGAGGCCGGCACGCCCCGAGCCGTCGACAGCGAACTCCACCCTGGTGCGCCAGCGCAGGCCGTCGGTGTCCCCGGGCACGGGTCGGACCTCAATGTCGACGTCGAGCCCGGCGAGGCGGGCGAACTGCTCGCGCACCACCGCTGCCTTGAGCTCGCGCTGATGGGGCAGGGCCACGTGTTGGAAGTCGCAGCCGCCGCAGACCCTGGCCGCCGCATACGGGCACGGGGCGGGCACCCGGTGCGCCGAGGGCTCGATGACCTCGACGGCGTCCGCGCGGACGAACCGGTCGCCGACCCTGCCCTCGGTCACTCGCGCGACGACCCGCTCGCCCGGCAGGGCGTGGCGGACGAAGACGACCTGTCCCTCGTGCCTGGCGACGCAGTGGCCGCCATGGGCCACCGGGCCGACATCGACGGTCCACTCCGCGCCGACGAGGTCAGCGCGACCCTCAGGGCGCTCGCGCGGGCTGCGACCGCTCACACGCCGCCACCGCGGACGGAACCCGGGATCGGCGGCTCGTCGATCCACTCACGCTCGGCACCTTCGGAGGACGCCAGCTGCCAGGGCACGCTCACCACCATGACACCGGGCGTGAAGAGCAGCCGCGCCTTGAGTCGCAGCGCGCTGTGGTTGTGCAGCAGCTGCTCCCACCAGTGGCCGACGACGTACTCCGGCAGGTAGACGGTCACGACGTCACGAGGGTTGCCGCTACGAATGGACCGCACGTAGTCGAGGATCGGCTTGGTGATCTGCCGGTAGGGCGAGGAGAGCACCTTGAGCGTGACCGGGATCTCGCGCCGCTCCCACTCCGCGATGAGCGCCTGCGTGTCCTCGGGGTCGACGTCCACCGTGATCGCCTCGAGCTCTGACGGCCGGCTCGCCCGGGCGTAGGCCAGGGCACGCATCGTCGGCTTGTGCATCTTGGAGATGCACACGATGGCGTGCACGTGGCTGGGCAGCAGCGGCTTGTCGGTCTCCCAGTCGATGGCCAGCTCCCGGCTGACCCGCTGGTAGTGCCGTCTGATCGCCAGCATGAGCAGGAAGAGCGCACCCATGGCCACGATGGCGTACCGCGCCCCGTGCTGGAACTTCGTCACGAGGACGACGGCCAGGACGATGCCGGACATGGTCGCGCCGATCGCGTTGACGACCCGGGAACGCTGCATGCGTCGCCGCGCGGCCCGGTCACGCTCGAGGCGCAGGTGCCGCGTCCAGTGACGCACCATGCCGGTCTGGCTCACCGTGAACGACACGAAGACACCGACGATGTAGAGCTGGAGGAGCGCGTTGACGTTGGCGCCAAACGCGATGACGAGGAACGCCGCCGCGGCCGCGAGGATGAGGATCCCGTTGGAGAAGGCGAGCCGGTCGCCACGGGTGTGCAGCTGGCGCGGCAGGTAGCCGTCCTTGGCGAGGATCGAGCCGAGGACCGGGAAGCCGTTGAAGGCCGTGTTGGCCGCGAGGAAGAGGATGAGGCCGGTCACGATCGAGACGAACACGACGCCCAGGTGGAAGTCGGCGAAGACGGCCTCGGAGAGCTGGCCGATGGCGGTGAGCTGGTGGTACTCCTCACCGACCGGCTTGCCATCGCGGAGCAGCTGGGTGGCCGGGTCCTCGGCGATCTTGACCCCCGTCCACTGGCTCAGGGTGACGATCGAGGCCATCATCGTCACCGAGAGCGTGCCCATGAGCAGCAGGGTCGTGGCGGCGTTGCGGCTCTTCGGCTCCCGGAACGCCGGCACACCGTTGGAGATCGCCTCGACCCCGGTCAGCGCCGCACACCCCGAGGAGAAGGCGCGGAGCAGGAGAAAGGCCGCCGCGAGACCCGTCACCGCGTCTCCCCCGCCTTCGGGCAGGAGCGTCAGCTCCGCGCTCTCGGCCGGGGCCAGCGTGCCGGCGAAGTGCTGGATGAAGCCGAAGACGGCCATGCCGAGGATGGCAACCATGAACAGGTAGGTCGGGATGGCGAAGGCCGTGCCGGACTCACGGACCCCACGGAGGTTCATCGCCGTGAGGAAGAGGATCATCGCCACGGCGAAGACGACTTCGTTGCCCCGGACGAAGGACAGCACCGTGCCGGCGTTCTGGATGCCCGCCGAGGCCGACACGGCCACGGTGAGGACGTAGTCGACGAGGAGCGCGCTCGCCACGGTCAGGCCGGCCTTGGGGCCGAGGTTGACGTTGGCCACCTCGTAGTCGCCGCCACCGGACGGGTAGGCGTGGACGTTCTGGCGGTAGGACGCGACGACGATCGCCATGACGACGATGACGGCGATCGTCACCTGCCAGCTGTGCGTGAACGCGAAGGCGCCCCCCGCGAGGCCGAGCATGAGCATGATCTCGTCAGGGGCATAGGCGACGGACGACAGGGCGTCGCTCGCGAAGACGGGCAGCGCGATCCGCTTGGGGAGCAGCGTCTCCCCCAGCCTGTCGCTGCGCATCGCCCGTCCGACGAGGACTCGCTTGAAGAGCGAACCGGTTCCTGGCACGGAGGACACTGTATGCGGACCAGGCTCCCGGCGCGGCCACGTCCGCCGAGGCGCGCGGGCTGGGTGTACCGTCGCGACCGTGCACTTCGTCATCATGGGCTGCGGCCGCGTGGGCTCGACGCTGGCCCGCATGCTGAGCTCCCACGGCCACGATGTCGCCATCATCGATGCCGACGCCTCCGCGTTCCGCCGTCTCGGAACCTCGTTCGAGGGCCAGACGGTCACCGGCATCGGCTTCGACCGGGACACCCTCATCGCAGCCGGGATCAAGGGCGCCTACGCCTTCGCCGCGGTGAGCAGCGGCGACAACTCCAACATCCTCGCCGCCCGGGTCGCGCGCGAGACGTTCGGCGTCGAGCACGTCGCCGCGCGCATCTACGACCCTCAGCGTGCCGCGGTCTACCAGCGCCTCGGGATCCCGACCGTCGCGACCGTCAAGTGGACGGCAGACCAGATGATCCAGCGGCTCCTGCCGTCCGGAGCGATGCCCGAGCTGACGGACCCGAGCGGCAAGGTGGTCATCGCCGAGGTCCCGCTGGCGGAGCAGTGGATCGGCCATCCGCTCGCTGATGTCGAGGCCAGGACCGGGGCTCGGGTGGCCTACGTGACCCGTCTCGGTCAGGGTGAGCTCCCGCGTCCCGACATGGTCATCCAGCAGGGCGACCTCGTCCACCTGGCCCTCATGCGCGACGACCTCGGCCGGGTCGAGCGGCTGTGCGACCTGCCACCCATGGTCCACTGAGGGGCGCCCGTCGCGTCCCCGACAGTCCCGAGGGTGCCGAGGGTTTCCGAGCATCCGCTGCCCATCCAGCTCCCGACCGACGTAGGTTGGTCGGGCAGGCCCGGTCCACAGGAGAGTACAGATGCGTGTCGTCATCGCAGGAGCAGGCAGCGTCGGCCGTTCGATTGCCCGAGAGCTGCTCGCCAACGGCCACCAGATCCTGCTCATCGACAAGGATGCCGACGACGTCCAGGCATCGAGGGTGCCTGAGGCCTCCTGGTTGCTGGCCGATGCCTGCGAGCTGAGCGCCCTCGAGGAGGCCCGCCTCGAGGAGTCCGACGTCGTGGTCGCCGCGACCGGGGACGACAAGGCCAACCTCGTCCTGTCCCTGCTCGCCAAGACCGAGTTCGGGGTGCCCCGGACCGTGGCGCGCGTGAACAACCCCAAGAACGAGTGGATGTTCGACGAGTCGTGGGGCGTCGATGTGGCGGTGTCGACCCCCCGGCTGATGACTGCCCTCATCGAGGAGGCCGTCAGCATCGGCGACCTCGTGCGCATCTTCGAGTTCCAGCAGGGTCGCGCCTCGATGGTCGAGATCACCCTGCCCGAGGGCAGTCCGTTCGCCGGGCAGCGCGTCGGCGACATCGCCTGGCCGACCGACACCGTCCTCGTCGCCATCATCCGCGACGAGCGGCCGATCGCCCCGACCCGTGACGACGCCATGGAGGTCGGCGACGAGCTGCTCTTCATCACCGCGGCGGAGCAGGAACGCGAGCTGCAACAGCTCGTCGCGCCGGGCACCCGGCCCCGAGACGTGCGCGTGGACCAGTGAGCTGATCCCTGCGTGGGGCCCGGCCGGAGTCGGGGCCCGGCCGGAGTCGGGGCCCGGCCGGAGTCGGGGGCCGGCCGGAGTCGCGATCAGGCCCGCGATCGTCCCGGGTCGATCGGGGTGTGACCGCGCACGAGGATGGCCCCCATCGCGGTCACGGCGAGAATGTAGGCGGGCCAACCGAGGACGACCTTGGCGACGCCGAGCGCGGCGACCTGCTCACCGAGGTAGAGGGGCACCATGATGGCCAGCCGGACGACGTTGAGGGCGACGAGGACCCAGGCCAGACGCATCGCCACGGTGACGATCCCGGGATGCTTGTGCCACCACGTCGGGTCCTCGGCGAAGGCTTCCGGCTCGGCCACCGCGACGACGAAGCCGAAGAGTGGCCATCGGACCAGGTTGGTCACGAGGAGCAGGACAAGCAGCCCGGCGTTCTGCAGCATGCCCGGTAGGAAGGCGTCCTCTGCCTGCCCGGACCGGAGGGCGAAGAACGCGGAGATGCCCACCCCCACGGCCGCGTAGGCGATGAACCTCGGGTCCTGGCGTTGGACGAGCCGGATGACGAGGAGGACCGCGACGCATGCCCCGGCGCCCAGCAGGGACAGCTTGAGGTCCTGCGTCGCCACCCACGTCAGGGCGAAGACGAGGGTGGGGACGGCGGACTCGAGGGCTCCCCGCCAACCGCCGATGGCCTCCGACAGCTTGTCGCGGAGGAGCTCCTCGACCGTCGTGTAGCGGCGCAGGTCCGCCTCCGAGCGCTCGACTCCGGTGCTTGTCGAGGCGTCGTCGACGTGCTCAGCCATGGGGTCCTCTCCGGGTTCGGATGACCTCGTAGGCCGGGTTGAAGATCGTCCTGGTGTGGCGCTGGACCGTGACGCGGCCGGTCGCCCGTAGATGCGTGCCGGCCGAGATGCCGGGGATGCTCCGACGCCCCAACCAGACCAGGTGCAGCGCGTCCGAACCGTCCCACAGCTCGACATCGAGGGTGGGGACGTCGGCCTGGGGCCGCAGGGCCACGATGCGCACCTCCCCGACGACGGTCACGCGCGCCCGGGGACGCGCCTGCGCGATGGGCACGACGCCCGCCTGCGCGGGGGCCGGCGTGGCCTGGTCACCATCCCGGGCAATGGCGTCACGGCGCAGGCGCTCGGCGAAGCGACGCAGTCGACTGGCGGCTTCAGGGCTCATCAGGGGGACCTCGGCGACGACCGCGGGCCGTCACCGGACCTCGGTGATCTCTGGACCGCCCTCGAACGGCCTGAGGTCGTCGATCGTCTCGGGAGCCGCCTCAGCCGCCTCAGCCGCCTCAGCGGCCTCCTCGGGCTGTGCTGCGGGACCGGCCTGTGCGTCCGGCAGCCGCAGCGGCAGCAGCTCGCGGGGAGGGCGAGCCTCCTCACCACGGTCGATGACCGCCGTCCGGATGAGCTCGTGGACACCGGCTGCGGCCTCGCCGTCGATGGCGGCACGACCGCTGATCACGGCCCGCAGGAACCACCGCGGTCCGTCGAACCCCACGAAGCGGGCCGGCATGAAGACGGTTCGGCCCTCGGGGTCCTGTTGGGGCATCCGGGTCAGCAGCTCCTCGCCGAACTCGCCCGTGCGCACCTCGGCGGTGCCTCCGGCGTCGGTGATGCTCTTGGCGATCTCGTTGCGGATGTCGATCCACACGCCCTCGGTGCGGGGCGCCGCGAAGGCCTGGAGCTGGACCGCGGACTCACCGAGCACCGCGGTGACACCGGTGATCTGTTGCTCCCGCTCGTTGACCTCGAGGCGCAGCTCGAGTCCTTGCTGCCCCTTGATCCAGATGGCGCCCAGGTTGAGGTACTCGCCGTCGTCCGACACTGCGGTCCGGTCGAAGGGACCGGTGGTTCCGTCGACGACCGCGGTGGCCTGCCGGCCCTCGCCGGTCAGGTCCTCCGGCTCGGCGAAGGACCCGTCACCCTCGAGCGCCGGGGCGAGGTCCGCTCCGTCGTCCGGCCCGTGAACCTGTTCGTCACCCGGTTCGGCGCTGGCCGACTTGCGGCGGCTGAAGAGTCCCACGTGATGTCCGTCCTTCTGTTCCTGCTGGCGTCGGCCCGGTGAATCCTGTCAGGTCCGGTCAGGTGATCGGTGCTCGGCTCGCCCCGAAGCCGCCGGTCGACCCGTGTCCAGTGTCCCCCCGGACGGTCCCATCGAGCGAATCGACGGCGACGAACGAGGCCCGCACCACCGGTTGGACGACGAGCTGGGCGATCCGGTCCCCCCGCTGGACCCGGAACGGCTCGGTGCGGTCGAGGTTGACGAGGTTGACGAGGACCTCGCCGCGGTAGCCCTCGTCGATGGTGCCCGGGGCGTTGACGATGCTGATCCCGTGCCGGGCGGCCAGCCCCGATCGTGGGTGGACGAAGCCCGCGTGACCGGGCGGGAGGGCGATGGAGATGCCGGTGGGGACCAGCACCCGCTCCCCCGGTGCGATGGTCACGTCGATCCGGGAGACGAGGTCGGCGCCGGCGTCACCGGGGTGGGCATAGCTCGGCAGCGGCAGCTCCGGGTCGACCCGCAGCACGGCCACGACCGGGGTCGGCTGGGCGGGGCCGCCGCCCGACTCGGGCTGAGAAGCACAAGGGTCGGTCACGTGGACCGACCCTATCTGCTCGAGCTGCCAATCGGCGCCGCGTCAGGCAGCGCACTCCGTGCAGATCATCATGCCGTTCGTCTCCTTGGCCAGCTGGCTGCGGTGGTGGACGAGGAAGCATCGCGAACAGGTGAACTCGTCGGCCTGCTTGGGCAGGACCCGGACGGAGAGCTCTTCACCCGAGAGGTCGGCACCGGGCAGCTCGAAGCCCTCGGCCTGCTCGGTCTCGTCGACGTCCACGCTGGACGAGCTCTTGTCGACGCGACGCGACTTGAGCTCCTCGATCGAGTCCTCGCTCAGGTCGTCGTCGGTCTTGCGTGGCGCGTCGTAGTCGGTTGCCATCTGTGCCCTCTCAGTGCTGCTCGTGCTCCGGCCCTGGCCCGGAGACCCCACCCGCATGTCGTGTCGCGAGAACGTCCCCGCGCTCCCGCTTGTTCCCGCGTCATCGGTAACGCTGCGAACATCGCGAAAACATGCCGCGTGCGCGGATTGTGCCCCATCCGGCGGCTGGTGTCACTTCGTTCGGCAAAGAGTCTTGCGGCCCGGTCGATGGATGGCCTTCAGCTGCCGTTTCCGGACGAACAGTTCACCACCTCTTTGCCAAACCTGTACCTGGACCGGTGCAGGCTGGGGTCCCGACGTCGCGGTAGGGTCTGCGAACCCGACCGACCTTCCACCGGCCAGGAGGTGCCCCATGACCGAATTCGTGGACCAGATCCGCGTCCGGGTGCTCGACGCACTCGACGACCTCGCCCGAGCCAGGGCAGCGGGTGACGACTACCGGGTCCAGATCCACACCGGGGAGCTGGAGTCCTTCGCCCGTCTCGCCGCCGCCAACGACCTGAGGGTCCCCGAGCTCGAGCCCTTTCAGGCCGCCTGACTGAGGCAACCACAGATCACGGGCCGTATTCCGCTGAGCCAGCTCAGCGGCATACGGCCCGTTACTGCGTGGCGGGGTCGAACAGCGCCTGCACGGGCTGCACGAGTGCCGGTCCCGCGGCAACGGTGAGCGCCTTGCCCGGGCGGTGCCCACGCCGGCCCAGCACGACCCCGCCCGCCTCCTCGACGATGACCCAGCCGGCCGCCAGGTCCCACGCGTTGAGGCCGGACTCCGCGTAGGCGTCGACCGAGCCGTCGGCCACGCGGACCAGGTCGAGCGCCGCGCTGCCGATGCGGCGGATGTCGCGAACCTGCGGGAGAACGCTCCTGAGCACCTCGGCCTGCCGGGCGCGAACGTCGGCGTCGTATCCGAACCCGGTCGCGAGCAGCGACCGCCCCAGACGTTCCTCCGTCGACACCGCGAGCCGGCGCGCCCGGGTCGGGGACCCAGGGGCTGGCGCGGACTCCGGAACGGTCCACGCGCCGCCACCGCGCCGGGCGTGGTGCACCAGCTCGCGGGAGGGGTCGGCCACCGCACCGGCGAGCGCTCGCCAGCCGCCCTCCGTGCGCGCGTCGCCGGTGACCACGGCGACCGAGACCGCGTAGGCGGGGATCTCGTAGAGGTAGTTCACCGTCCCGTCGATCGGGTCGATGACCCAGGTGAGGCCGGACGTCCCCAGGACGTCCGCACCCTCCTCCCCCAGGATCCCGTCGTCCGGGCGGGCGCCCCGGATCAGCCGGTGGAGCAGCTCCTCGGACCGCTGGTCCATGATCGTGACGACGTCCGTGTCGGTCGTCTTGGTGGCGGCGACTCCCACCTGCTGCGGACGCTCGTCACGGATGAGGCGAGCCGCGGCGACCGCCAGGTCGACGCACAGCCGCTCCAGCTCCTCGAGAACTGCGGACGACGGCTCGGCGGGGTCGAGGTGCTCGTCGGTGACCACGTCAGTCCTGCCCGCACAGAGCGGGCCGTGGGCTCCGCAGGTTGGGGCAGCACCCGGCAGCGCAGACGGAGGGCATCCGGCCCTCGAGGTCGGCAACGGCTTCTCCGCGCGCCTCCGCGGCCCGCTCCGCGACCGCATCGACGAGGTCGGCGACGAAGACCGGATCGGTCCCGGGTGTGGCCGCGCGGACGAAGCGCAGTCCGAGGTCACGCGCCGTCGCAGCGGCCTCGGTGTCGAGGTCGTAGGCGACCTCCATGTGGTCGGAGACGAAGCCGATCGGCGCGGCCACCACAGCAGTGCGGCCGGCGGCGGCCAGCTCCCTGAGGCGGTCGTTGACATCGGGCTCCAGCCACCGCTGGTTGGGTGGACCGGAGCGCGAGCAGAAGACGAGCTCACCGACGAGGTCGCGACCCAGCTCGGCGTTCGCGGCGTCCGTGAGGGCCGAGGCGAGAGCGAGGTGCTGCCGCTGGTAGAGGTGCCCTTCGCCGTCCCCCGGCCCCGAGGTCGCGTCCATGCCCTCCGGGATCGAGTGGGTGACGAACAGCAGAGCGATGTCCTCGTCCGGTGTCCCCTCGAGGGTGCGCAGCGCCTCGACCACCTGGACCTCGTTGGCCCGGCGGAACCCGGCTCGAGGTGCGTACGGGGCGATCTTGTCGATGGAGAGCTTGAGTCCCTCGGCCGTGAGCTCCTCGACCGCCGCGGCGAGGTCCTCGCGGTACTGCCGGCAGGACGAGTACGACGAGTAGGCGCTCGTCGTCACCGCGACCAGGCGACGCATGCCCATCGCGTGGGCCTCGCGCAGCGCGTCGGTGAGGAACGGCGCGCTGTTGCGGTTGCCCCAGATCACCGGGGTGTCGTCACCGCGGGCGTCGAGCTCGGCCCTGAGGGCACCGATGAGAGCGCGGTTCTGGTCGTTGATCGGGCTGCGTCCACCGAAGAGGAAGTAGTGCTGGCCCACCTGCTCCAGTCGATCGTCGGGGATCCCGCGACCCGCCGTGACCCGCCGGAGGAACGGCACGACCTCCTCGGGCGCCTCCGGTCCTCCGAAGCTGAGCAGGAGTATGGCGTCATATGGGTGCATGCCTGGTCGCTTTCATGTCGATGTGCCCGTGGTTCGAAGGGGTCTGGGGGCGTTGAGGTCGAGCCGGACCGCGACGATGCGAAGGCCGAAGACGAGCGCCACGGCGCCCCAGAGGACCCAGTCACTGAGCGCCCCCAGCTCGCCGGCCACGACGACGACGACCGAGCCGACGGTCGCGGGCACGGCGTAGAGCTCCCGCCGAAGCACCTCCGGCACCTGTCCGGCCAGAAGGTCCCGGATCACTCCGCCACCCACCGCCGTGGTCACGCCGACGAGGACGGAGGCGATCGGGGGCACGCCGAAGGAGACGGCCTTGAGGCTGCCGGCCACGGCGAACGCCGCCAGCCCGACCGCGTCGAGCGCGCGGACGAGCCGCGAGATGCGCTCGACCCCGGGGTGGTAGACGAACGTCACGAGCCCACCGAGGGCAGCGGCCGTGAGCAGACGCCAGTCACTGATCCCCACCGGGGGGACGTCTCCGATGAGGACGTCGCGCAGGATCCCGCCGCCCAGGGCAGCCGCGACGGCGAGGACGAGGACGCCGAAGAGGTCGAAGCCCTTCTTGACCGCCACGAGCCCCCCGGACAGCGCGAAGACGAACACGCCGGCGAGGTCGAGGGCGAGTTGGGCCGAGTGATAGGACGGGGTCAGCATGCCAAGGCAAACGGTACCTGCGCGGCGTGGTCGCTTTTGCCGCATCGGCTGCGGTGGCATGCTCGACACGCAGGCAGCCGGACGATCTCCGGCTGACGACCGACCGGGAGACCCCACGCATGCAGGACCTCAGGCTCATCGGCGTCCATGAGGACGGAGTGCACCTCCTGCTCGCCGACGACGAGGGAAACCGCTACCGGGTGCCGTTGGACGAGTCGCTGCGCGCGGCCGCTCGCCGGGACCGGCCGAGGCTCGGTCAGCTCCAGCTGGAGATGGAGGGTGGCCTGCGCCCCAAGGACGTCCAGGCCATGATCCGCGCCGGGCTGACGGCCGAGGAGGTCGCCGAGCGTGCCGGCTGGACGGTCGAGAAGGTCCACCGCTACGAGGTGCCCATCCTCGCCGAGCGCGAGCACGTCGCTGGCCTCGCCCGGCAGGTTCGGCTGCGTGGCCGCGGCTCGCACGGCGCCGCCTCGACCCTGGGCGCACGCGTCTCGGAGCGGCTGAGGTCCCGGGAGCTCGACCCCGACGCGACGCGATGGGACTCGCGCCGCACCGAGAGGGGTGTCTGGACCGTGGTGGTCCTCTTCAACGCCGGAGGTCGCCAGCGGGAGGCGGCCTGGGACTTCGACCCGCTGGCCCGGACCGTCGTCGCCCGCGACGACGAGGCCCGGTGGCTGAGCGAGGACGAGGACACCCAGGGGCCCGGCCCCGTGCCGGCGCCCCACCTCGCTGCGCTGGCGGGCCCGGGCCACGTCTACGACGTCGAGGCCGAGGGCGGGATCTCCCCGCGCTCGCGCGGCGCGGCGGCAAGACCGGCCGAGCCGATTGACCTCATCGAGGCCATGCGCGGGCGAAGTGCACAGCGCGGCCGGCCCCGCCGGAGCCGCGGCGCGGATGTTCCCGGCATCGACGCGGCCCCGGAGGAGGCGCTTCCCCTGGAGGACCTCGCCCGCACCCCGGCGCCCGGCGAGATGCCGCCAGGCGCACACGGCCACCCCGAGGACGACGCGCTGGCGACCGGCCCGGCAGGAGATGGCGGCGCGAGCGAGTCTCTCGACCGGGAGACCCCCGTCACGGGCACCAAGCCGAGGCCGGCCCGACGCCGGCGACGGGCCGGCTCCAGCGGCGCCAACCAGTCGGGCACCCGCGACGGCGGTGACGGCGGTGACGGCGCGGACGCCGGCCCCGAGACCGGCCCCGAGACCGGCGACGACGGCCAGGACCCGGCACTGGACACCAGCCTGCCGCCCACCAAGCGCCGGACCGGCCCCGGCCGGAGCGGGACCGTGGCTGAGACGCAGCCGCTACCCCAGGGCGACGGCGCACCCCGGGAGCCGAGGCGATCCACCAACCCGGACAGGCCGGTCCGGTCGGCCCGGGGGGGCCTGGCGGCGCAGCCGCCCCCGGGTCGCGGGGACCACACGCTCGGCGAGCTGGGTGACGACCCACCCGCCGACGAGGTGACCTCTGCTCGACCCGTGCCACAACCGCCGTCACGGCGCCCGTCAACCCGCAAGTCGGGCCGCCCGAGTGTCCCGAGCTGGGACGACATCATGTTCGGCCGAAAGGGCGACTGAGCCGACCCGCGGTCGCCCGGACAGTGGCGCCGCTACTCCGACTGGGTGATCGGTCGCGGGGGAAGCGCGCAGACGTCCAGGTCGAATGGCAGCACCTCAGGCGACAGGGACGCGGCTCGGGCCGCCTGGGCCGTCATCCGACGCATGTAGTGCCGGCGACACAGCACCTCGTACTCCACGAGCCCGGCACGGCCGGACTGGGTGTCCCCGACGACGACCTGCTCGCCCTCGACGACCATGACCCCGTCGACGACGCGCGCATTCGTCGTCGCCTTCCGACCGCACCAGCACAGCGCCTCGACCTGGAGCACCTGAACCCGGTCGGCGAGCTCCAGCAGTCGCTTGCTGCCCGGAAAGAGCTCGGTGCGGAAGTCAGCCGTGATGCCGAAGGCGAAGACGTCCACGTCCATCTCGTCGACGATCCGGGCGAGCTGCTCGACCTGGGCGGGCGAGTAGAACTGGGCCTCGTCGCAGACGAGGTAGTCGACCTGCCGTCCTGCGGTGGCGCACTGGACGACGGCGTCCCACAGGTCGAGGTCGTCCGACACCTCCAGCGCCGCCCTGGAGAGGCCGAGCCGTGACGAGACGACGTTGCTGCCGGCGCGGTCCATCTTGGTGAAGATGAGCCCGACGCGGCCCCTCGCCGCGTGGTTGTGGTCCATCTGGAGGGCGAGGGTCGACTTGCCGCAGTCCATGGTCCCGGAGAAGAAGACGAGCTCAGCCACGGTCGCCAACCTTAGACGCCCCGGCGGGGAGGCACGACGACGACCGGCACGGCGAGCTCCGCGTCGCTCGTCGACCCGTGCAGGCCGAGCAGGCGGACGATCTGGGCGCGCATGAGCCCGCTGTGCACGACGGCGAACGAGTCGTTCATCGCAATGACCACGTCGCCGATGCGGCCGGCGACGCGCGTCTCCACGGGGCCGAACCATCCCTCCTCGACCAACCGCTCGCGGGAAAGGACCCGGGCACGGTCCCCGACTCGCTGTTGCCAGGCCTGCGCCACGTCGGTGGCGGCACCCTCGAGGGTGTAGAGCTGGAGGCAACGGGGCTCGCCGCCCAGGTGTCGCACCCCTGCCATCAGGTCCGGCTCGTTGACGAGGTCGAGCCGGTTGGCGTGGGGGATGTCGACCATGCCGTGATCTGCGGTGACGACGACCATCGTGTCGTCCGGCACCGACCGCGCCAGCGACGCGAGGGCCCGGTCGACGGACTCGACCTCCTCCCCCCACTGCCAGGACTGGCTCCCGTGCACGTGGCCCACCTTGTCCACCTCGCCCCAGTAGAGGTAGACGAGGGCGCGGGGGGTGGCCCGAACCGCGGCGACGGCGGCGGCCACCCGGTCGTCGAGCGTCCGTGCGGCGGTGAAGCGCGCACCGCGGAGCGCGGCCGTCGTGAGCCCGGACCCCTCGAAGTAGTGCGGACCGACCATGGTGACCTCCACCCCCGCACCGGCGGCAGCCTCGAAGACCGTCCCGTGCGGTTGCCAGAGCTCGGGGTCGGGACCGTCCTCCCAGGACAGCTCGTTGACGAGCCGGTCCGCGATCGGGTCGAGCACCTGCATGCCGACGAGCCCGTGTGCGCCCGGCGGCAGGCCGGTGCCGAAACTGCCCATGGACGTCGCCGTGGTGGTGGGAAACCCGCAGGGCACGCGATGTGCTCGCGGCAGGTGCTCGCGCAGGAAGGGCGCGTGACCACTGCGTTGCCGGAGCAGGTCGTGGCCCAGCCCGTCGACGAGCACGACGACAGCGCGCCGCACCTGCGGCATCCCGAAGACGTCCGCTCCCGCATAGCGGCGGACTCCGAGCCGGTCCGCGACTGAAGGAAGGACCGATGCCAGGGTGCCCTGGGACCAGTCGAGCGGAGCCGTCGGCCCTGAAGTCGGCTGGGCCGGTGCGGCGGCCGACCGGTCGGGCAGCGATCGCGGCATCGAGGCGCCTGCGCTCATCCGCTCCTCACGTCCCGGAGGACCCGCCGATGGCGCGAGACAGGTGGCGCGCAAAGCCGAGGGCCTGCCCCACGGCTGCCTCCCCGTCGGCCGCCGCGCTGATCCGCAGGGAGATGTCGTCCGAGGCCACCGTCCCCTCGAAGCCGTGGTCGGCGGTGCAGTCCGGGTCCCCGCACTGAGCGGGAAGCAGGTCGAGGCGGCTGACCGCTCCCCATCCGAGCGTCAGGGTGATGTCCCTCGACGGGCTGGCCTGCACGAACGACTCCGGCTCGGTCACGACATGGGTCACCATGACGCCACGGACCGCATCGAGCGGCACCGTCTCGGTCGTCGCTGTGGCGGTGGGCTGGGCCCCCGGCTCTGCATGGTCGTCGGCATGCGCGATGACGAGCCGCCGGGCCGTGACCACCAGCACCGTCACGTGGCGACGCACCGTGTCGTGGTCGAAGGTGGTCTCCTGGTGCACCAGGTGGGACACCACCTCCTCCCCCGCGAGCGCGGACTCGACCACGTCGCAGACGAGCGCCGGGTAGTAGCCGGCCCGGGTGATCGCCGAGGTCAGGTCCTCCGGGAGGGCCCGCTCGGCATCCTGTGTAAGGCGTCGCATGGATGACATCCTCGCATCCAACCGGACCCACGCGGCCACCGTCCGCGTCGGGCCGACCAGGAAAGCGGCTCAGGTGAGGGAACGACGCCCGGTGTCCTTGCGCACGAGGGCGGGGCTGATGACCACCTCGGCGCCGAGCGCGTCGACCCCGCCGGTCCACGCGTTGACCGGGTTGAGCTCGATCGACGCGAGCTCGGGCAGGTCGTCCTTGAGCACCGAGAGTCGGGCGATGAGGTCGGCGAGCGCAGCACGGTGCACCGGGGCGGCACCCCGGTGGCCGGCGAGCAGGGGTGCGGCCCGGACACCGCTGATGAGGTCGGTCACGTCGACGTCGGTCAGGGGTGGGATGCGGTGGGCGATGTCGCCGAGCAGGTCGGTCGGAGGGCCGGCGACCGAGAAGCTGATGACCGGCCCGAACAAGGGGTCCTCGGTCGCCTTCAGGACGCACGAGACACCGGGGACGGCCATCCGCTGGATGACGAAGCGATCCGCGCCGAGCGGCCCGAGCCGCTCGGTCAGCGACGCGTGGGCGTCGCGAACGGCATCGGCATCCCCGAGGTCCCCCCGGACCCCCGCGAGTCCCGGCTGGTGCCGGACCACGGGCGAGGTCGACTTGAGGATGACGGGGTAGCTCAGCTCGTCGGCGGCGGCCACGGCATCCTCGGCGCTCGATACCTCGATCGCCGGCCAGGGCCGGATGCCGTAGGTGTTGAGCAGCTCCCGAACCTCGTCCCGGGTCAGGGGGCGCCCGTCGGGGCTGGCCGCGAGCCACCCGTCGAGCAGCTCGGAAGCGCGCGCTCGGTCGATTCCGACCGGTGCGACGGGTTGGCCGCGGTCCCGGGCCCGCCACTGCGCGTAGCTGGTCACCGAACGCAGGGCCCTGATCCCGTCCTCGGGCATGGCATAGGAGGGAACCGATCGCTCCTGGCCGTCGAGACCGGTGTAGCGGAGGCCGCCATCGACACCTCGCATCCCGAGGAAGGTCGCCACGCAGGGCTTGTCGTGCCTGGCAACGACGGTGCGCACTGCCAGGGACACGTCCTCGTCCGGTGTGACGAGCGGTGGGATGAAGGCCGCGACGACGCTGTCGACCTTGGGGTCGTCGAACGCGGCATCGAGCGCCTCGGCGAACTCCTCGGCGGAGGCCTGCGGGAGCAGGGAGACGGGACCGTGGGTCACCTGCAGTCCCCAGCTCTCGGCGGCCGATGCGCTCAGGGAGCCGAGCGCATCGGAGTTGCCGACGATTGCGATGCGCTCCCCCTTGGGCAGGGGCTGGTGCAGGGTCAGCTGCGCGACGTCGAAGAGCTGGTGGACGTTCTCGACGCGGATGACGCCGGCCTGCCGGAGCAGCGCGTCGAAGGCCTGCGGTGGGACGTTGGGCGTTCGGGTCCGGTGGCCGGGCGGCACAGCGTACTGCGAGACCCCGGACGAGACGACGATGACCGGCTTGACGGAAGCGAGGTGCCGCGCGATCCGGGAGAACTTGCGCGGGTTGCCCATCGACTCGAGGTAGAGGCCGACCGTGGTCGTGTCCTGGTCGTCGATCCAGTACTGCATGAGGTCGTTGCCGGAGACGTCGACCCGGTTGCCGGCCGAGGCGAAGATCGAGATGCCGAGCCCCCGTCGGGCTGCCGAGGCGAGGACGGCGATCCCGAGTGCGCCGCTCTGGGCGAAGAGGCCGAGACACCCCTGGTCGGGGATGACCGAGGCCAGCGTCGCGTTGAGCCGGACCCCCGGCTCGTTGTTGATCAGCCCGAAGCTGTTGGGCCCGACGACCCGCATCCCCGCGCCCCGGGCGCTGGTGCGGAGCCGCTCCTGAAGGCGCGCACCCTCGTCGCTGCTCTCGGCGAAGCCGGACGACAGCACGAGGAGGGCCCTGACCCCGGCCCGGCCACACTCCTCGACGACCTCGACCGTGTCGGCCGCAGGGACGACGACGACGGCGAGGTCAAGCGGACCGGGGGCGCTCGCGATCGTCCGATAGGCCCGGAGACCCTGGATCTCCTCGGCCTCGCGGTGGATCGGGTACAGCTCACCCTTGAACCCGGCCCGGATGAGGTTGCGCAGGACGAGGGCGCCGATCGAGTCCTCGCGACGGCTGGCCCCGATGATGGCGACCTTCTCGGGGAAGAGGATGGTGCGCATGCTCCGGGACTCCGCACGGTGCTCGCGGGAGAGCTGGACCGCCTTGGACTGCTCGGTCGGCAGGATGTCGAAGGAGAGTCCCACGACACCGTCCTCGATGTGGCTCGAGACCTCGTAGCCGGCGTCCTTGAAGACCATCAGCATCTTGCGGTTCTGCGGGAGCACCTCCGCCCGGAAGCGCGTGATGCCGACCTCGGGGGCGATGGCGGCGAGGTGCTCGAGCAGCACCGACCCGATGCCCTTGCCCTGCATGTGGTCTGAAATGTTGAAGGCGACCTCGGCGCTCGCCGCGTCGATCCGGTCGAACCTCCCGACGCCGATGATCTCGCCGTTGAGGATGGCGACCAGGGCGACACGGTCGTGGTAGTCGACATGGGTGAACCGGTGGACGTCGCGGTCGCTCAGCTCACGCAGCGGCGCGAAGAACCGGAAGTAGATCGACTCGTCGGACTGGCGGTTGTGGAACTGGCGCAGCAGGTCGGCATCCGCGGGCCCGATGGGCCGGATGTGGCACACCGTCCCGTCCCGCAGGACGACGTCCGCCTCCCACTCGATCGGCGGCCGCGGCCACGACTCGTCGCCGACGACGCCACCCTGGGCGCCGGGACCGACCACCTGGGACGCCGACGGCATCTCGCTGCCTCCCACCATGGGGCCATCGTTTCACGAGCGGGGCCACCGCGTCTGCGACGGGCCGACTCACCCACAGGTGTCGCGCCACCCGGTCCCACCGGTGCGAGGCTGGGCGCATGGAGTTCTCCGACGTGGTGCGCCGCCGGCGCATGGTCCGCCGGTACGACGCACGTCGGCCGGTCCCGCGCGAAGTCGTCGAACGCTGCCTCGCGAACGCCGTCCGGGCACCGAGCGCCGGCTTCAGCCAGGGCTGGGACTTCCTCGTGCTCAGCGACGAGCCCGAGCGCGAGCTGTTCTGGAGGACGACCACGACGCCGGACGCTCCGAGCGACACCTGGCTCAGCGGCATACGGCAGGCTCCTGTGCTCATCGTCTGCCTCGCCGACAAGGAGGCCTACCTCGACCGCTACGCCGCGCCGGACAAGGGATGGACGGACCGCGACGAGAGCCGCTGGCCCGTGCCCTACTGGGACGTGGACACCGGCATGGCGGCCCTGCTCCTCCTGCTCACGGCAGTGGACGAGGGACTCGGTGGCCTCTTCTTCGGTGTCCCCGCCACCCGGCACGACGCGGTGAAGGCCGCGTTCTCGGTGCCTCGAGACCGGCGCATCGTGGGTGTCGTGTCGATCGGTCATCCACGCCCGGGGCCGAGAAGCCCCAGCCTGCGACGGCCACGGCGTGGCCTCGCCGACGTCGCCCACTGGGGGCGGTTCGGTCGACGGCGCCCCGACGACGGGCGGGCGCCGCTCCCGGACCCTCCGGCGGCCACTCCTGGGTGAGCCCCGAGGGCGGCCCCGGACCACGGGGCGCTCTCGACGTGCCACGCCGCGGCGTGGCACGTCACGCCCGCCCGGCGCGGTGCGCGAAGATGGGGTGTTCCCCCGACCGCGACAAGGAGCCCGACCCGGCATGGCCCGACGCACCCCCACCACGCCTCCCCCTGAGGACTTCGAGGAGAAGATCGTCGGGATCGACGTCGAGGAGGAGATGCAGAACGCCTTCCTCGAGTACTCCTACAGCGTCATCTACTCGCGCGCCCTGCCCGACGCCCGGGACGGCCTCAAGCCGGTGCAGCGGCGCATCCTCTACGGCGCGAACGAGCTCGGGGTACGCCCCGACCGGGGCCACGTCAAGAGTCAGCGCATCGTCGGCGAGGTCATGGGCAAGTACCACCCCCACGGCGACACCGCGATCTACGACGCGCTGGTGCGCATGGCCCAGCCGTTCACCCTGCGACTGCCCCTCATCGACGGGCACGGCAACTTCGGATCGCTCGACGACGGCCCTGCCGCAGCGCGCTACACCGAGGCGCGCCTCGCCGAGTCGGCCCTCCTCATGGTCTCGTCCCTCGACGAGAACACCGTCGACTTCGTGCCCAACTACGACGACACGCAGTACCAGCCCGAGGTGCTGCCCGCGGCCTTCCCCAACCTGCTGGTCAACGGCGCCTCCGGCATTGCCGTGGGCATGGCGACCAACATGGCTCCGCACAACCTCGTCGAGGTCATCGGCGCGGCGCGGCACCTCATCGCCAACCCCTCCAGCTCCCTCGACGAGCTGATGAAGTTCGTGCCCGGGCCAGACCTGCCCGGCGGCGGCCGGATCATCGGTCTGGACGGGATCCGCGACGCCTACCTCACCGGCCGCGGCAGCTTCCGCACCCGCGCGACGGCGCGGATCGAGAACATCACCCCCCGCCGCAAGGGCATCGTCGTCACGGAGCTGCCCTACCTCATCGGCCCCGAGAAGGTCATCGAGAAGATCCGCGACCTCGTCCAGAGCAAAAAGCTGCAGGGAATCAGCGACCTCAAGGACCTGTCCGACCGCGCCAACGGCCTGCGCCTGACCATCGAGGTCAAGAACGGCTTCAACCCTGAGGCGGTGCTCGAGCAGCTGTACCGGCTCACGCCGATGGAGGAGAACTTCGGCATCAACAACGTCGCCCTGGTCGGCGGCCAGCCGAGGACCATGGGCCTCAAGGAGCTCCTCCAGGTCTACGTCGACTTCCGCACCGACGTGGTTCGGCGGCGATCCGAGCATCGTCTCGCCAAACGGGAGGAGCGCCTCCACCTCGTCGAGGGTCTGCTCATCGCCATCGTCGACATCGACGAGGTCATCCAGGTGATCCGATCGAGCGACGACGCAGCGACGGCGAAGACGCGGCTCATGGAGATCTTCGACCTGTCCGACCCGCAGGCCACCTACATCCTCGACCTCCAGCTGCGTCGCCTGACGAAGTTCTCGCGGATCGAGCTGGAAGCCGAGAAGGACGAGCTCGAACGCCAGATCGAGGAGCTCCGAGCCCTGCTCGACAGTGAGAAGCTGCTCCTCAAGCTCGTGTCCACCGAGCTGGCCGACGTCGCCAAGAAGCACGGAACACCCCGTCGCACGGTCCTCCTCGAGAGCTCCGGGCAGGCCAGGCAGACCGCCGCAACCCCGCTGGAGGTCGCGGACGACCCGTGCTGGGTGCTCCTGTCGTCCACCGGTCTGCTCGCCAGGACCGCCGGGGCCGAGCCGGTCGCCGCGGACGGCGCCCGGTCCCGGCACGACGCGCTGGTCGGGGCTGTCCTCACGACGGCCCGTGGCGAGTTCGGGCTCGTGACGACCGCGGGACGCATGGTCCGCCTCTCCGCCCTCGAGCTGCCCACCCTTCCCCCCACCAACGGCGCACCGAGCCTGGGCGGCGGCGCGCCGCTCGCCGCCTACGTCGACCTGGGAAAGGGCGAGGACCCGCTCACCATCGTGCCCCTCGGCGCCGACGCCCCGGTGGTCGCACTCGGCACGGCCGCCGGCATCGTCAAGCGGGTCACCGCCGACGCCCCGAAGGGCGCCGACTGGAGCCTGATCAACCTCAAGGACGGTGATCGGGTGGTCGGTGCGGGCCTTGCCGACCGCGACGACCTCGACCTCGTCTTCATCACCAGTGACGCGCAGCTGCTCCGTTTCGCAGCGAAGGCCGTGCGCCCCCAAGGTCGCTCCGCGGGCGGCATGGCCGGGGTCAAGCTCGGGCCGGGGGCACGTGCAGTCTTCTTCGGGGTGGTCGACCCGGCCGCGGACGGTCTGGTCGTCACGTCGGCCGGTTCCTCAGGGGCCCTACCCGGCACGGAGGGAGGCTCCATCAAGGTGACCCCGTACACCGAGTACCCGCCCAAGGGACGCGCCACGGGTGGCGTCCGTTGCCATCGGTTCCTCAAGGGTGAGGATACGCTCGTCGTCGCGTTCGCCGGCAACACGCCCGTCCGGGCGGCCGCCGCCAACGGTGTCGCCCTCGAGCTCCCGCCGGCGACCGGCCGACGAGACGGGTCGGGGACCGCGAGCACGGCTGTCATCGCCTCCATCGTCCCCCCGCCCCCGCGCGCATGACCCCCGGCCGGTCCGACTCCGCGCCACCGAATCCCGGTGAGCCGGACATCGGTCGGCACCCGGCCACGGCGGGAAAGGGGACGTCGGCTGACGATGCGTGCTCGGTGCTCTGGGAGCTCGACGGCACCAGCGCCTTCGGCACGAGCGCCGAAGCGGCGTTCTTCGTCGTCCTCGAGCAGTCCGGCCCGTGGGGCCGGGTGGCCGCCCTCGAGTCGCACCTGGGTGCAGAGCTCGGCGCCGAGCTGGACGGCCGCTGCGCGCATGCCGGCGGGCGCTTCATGCTCATGCGTCGTCCCGGAGGGCATCCCGACCGGGACGGGCCACGCCGTGTGCTCGTGGCGCACGCCGGGGCCCGGGCCGACGACGGCTGGCTCCTGGCGGCTCGGGTGGACCGGCCCGGCGAGCTCCTCGCGCTCGACTGGACGGCGCTGGCCAAGGGTCACCGCGAGCTCGTCCGGGCTTCCCTTCCCGCGGCGCAGGACGCGCCGCCACACCTGCTGATCTGCACCAACGGACGCCGCGACGTGTGCTGCGCCGTCCGCGGACGCCCACTGGCGGCCGCTGCGGCGGCGGCCTCGAGCGAGGCTGCCGAGCGCGTCTGGGAGGTGTCGCACACGGGTGGACACCGGTTCGCTCCCACGGCTGTGCTCCTGCCCTGGGGACAGGGCTTCGCTCGGCTCGACGAGGCGGCCACCGGGTTCGCCCTCGCCGCCAGCGACACGGGGCACGTCCCACGTGAGCTGCTCGGCGGACTGCACGACCGAGGGCGCTCAGCCCTCCCCGGACCGGCGCAGTGCGCGGAGTCGCAGGTTCGTGCGCTGAGCGGCGAAACGCGGCTCGGGGCACTCTGGGCGCTGCCTGCCGGTGGCGCCGATGGAGCTGAGGGTGGCGCCGAGGGTCGCGCTGCAGGTGCTGACGATGCGGCCGAGGTTCGGGTCGAGCACGAGGACGGCCGCGCATGGCGGGTGCGCGTGCACCGTCGCAGGCAAAGCCGGCAACGTCCCGAGTCATGCGGCAAGGCGCCGGTCGACGTCGTGGAGTACGTCGGCGAGGTCGTGGCCGGTCCAGGCGTCCCCACCACCGGCTGAGCGACCGCGTCCCGGGCGGTCACCAAGGACGCGGGTAGCTGCCCGTCCCGCTCTCCGGTGCGTCACGGTCCTCGGCGCCCCGCCGCTCGTTGCGCTCAATGGTGTTCTGGCGTTGCTGCTCCCGCAACGCGTCCTCCTGCTCCGGACCGGGCACCAGCTCTGGGTCCGGGGTGGGGGTCGGCTTCGGATCCGGCTGGCTCCCTCCTGGAGTGGGTTGCTCCTGGTCGCCCGGTTCTGGCTGGTTCTTCTCCTCCATCCGCTGCTCCGCCTCCCGCAGCTGCTCGCCCGTGTCATCGCCCTGCGGTGCGTCGCAGAGCGGGGGGCGCTCGCGCGTCGTGGCCAGCCCCTTCTCGTAGAACTGCCGCCACTCCTCGGCGCGTCCCCGCGCCTTCGACTGGTCCCCCAACGCCTCGTAGGTCAGGCCCAGGTTGACCCGGACCTGACACTCATCGAGCCCGCCCTTGGGAACCTCATCGAGCGCATCCTCGAAGAAGGGCCGAGCCAGCCCGAAGTGGCCGCTGAGAACGTGTGCATCACCGACGGCGAACGGGGCGCGGAACCGTTCGACGGCATTGACCCAGCCCTGCCGCTCAGCCCAGCCGAGGGTGCGCGCCTTCTCCCCCGTCTGGTACGACGCCAGCGTCTGGGTGTGCACCGCGTTGAGCGTGAGCAGGCGCAGGGCGACGAGGAGGACGAGGAAGACGACCGGGGCCGACGCGAGGAGCAACCGGCGTCGGTGCACCGTGCGCACTGGCGTCCACGTGCGCGTCGGGCCCGCCGACTCCCCTCCCCCTGGTCTCTTGGGTGGCAGTGGGGTGGGCGTCGTCAGGGCGCTCATCGCCTCGCCTCCCGGCGCCGGCGGGACTCGGCGAGCCCTGCGAGGGCGAGTCCGAGCTCCCACACGGCGAACCCGGCAACCCCGATGAGCAGTGGCCAGTAGAGCTCCCGACGCGCACCGAGGCGTGCGCGCGCCAGGGCCTCGTCGGAGCCGTAGCGCGCGACGTCGACGCCATCGACAGCAGGCAGGACTGACTCGCCCGCGACCCGATGCAGATAGGCCAGGCCGAGCTGTGACGCGACTTCGCGGAGGCGTCCCTCGTCGATCCTGGACAGCGCGTCGGCGCCCGTCGCGGGATCCTGGATGTAGGACGGCGATTCGTCATAGCGAGCGCGCGTCGATTTCATCCGACCTCCCTGCGCCGTGCCGTAGCCGAGGACGGCGCCACCCTGGATGAGCCCGGCTGGCACCGTGAACGGCGGTGGCTGACCGGCCGCGGTCTGCTCACCGTCGCCGAGGTAGAAAACGATGCGACCGCGCTCCGGATGCCGCTCGGCGGACTGCTCGAGCAGGATGGTCAGACGCTCGTTGGCAGCAGTCACGGATGATCCCGACGAGTACTCGGACGGCTCGGGGAGCACGGTGGCCAGAGCCGCCTCCAACGCCGTCGTGTCGGTCGTCAGAGGAAGCCGGACCCGGGTCGCCTGGTCGAACGTCACGATCGAGTAGCGAGCTCCCGACAGCGCAAGAGCGAGGTCGGCGATGTCGCCGCGGAGTCCGACGAGGCGAGGCGCGGAGCCCCCCCAGTCCTCGGCGATGATGCTGCTCGTCGTGTCCACGACGAAGTAGACGTTGAGGTTGGCCGCCGTGGCCTGCCCTTCGTCGCCGGGCACCCCTGGCCGCACGACGGCCACGCCGAGGAGCACCACGGCCGCGGTCAGCCGCCAGGGCCCCGCGAGCGGTTGCCCGTGGGGCCGGCGAGTCACGGGATGCCACCAGATCCCGACCAGCGAGCACGCGACGAGCACGGCCAGGATCCAGGCGGGTGCGACAGGGAGGAAGGTCACGTTCCCCGCCTCCTGCTCGCGACGACAACACCCAGCAGACCCAGCCCGGCGAGGGCGACCGGAACGTCCGGGCTGTCGCTCAGCAGCCGCCGCGCAGCCGCATCGATCAGCGTGGCCTCTTGGGCGGCAACGGCCGCCACGATGCCGTCCACGGCGGCACGGTCGCTCATCGCGTAGTAGTCGCCGGCAGTCCCGCGAACGAGATCGCGCATCTCGACCGCCTGCTCGTCCTGCCCTGACTCCTCCGGGTTGAGTCCGTAGACGCGAACGCCGCGCAGCTTGGCCAGCTCGATGGCCTCTTGCAGCTGGAGGATCGGTCGGCCGGCGAGGTGGTTGTCCGTCGCGAACACGACCGATCGCGCCCGTCGCGTGTCGACCCGGTCGAAGCTCGCCACGCAGCTCGCCAGGCCGTCGCCGATCAGGGAGGTGCCCAGCCCGTTGAACGTTCCCGCGAAGAAGTAGTCGTACTGGCGGTCGCCCAGCAGGGCCTGGAGGGCGATGTGGAGCTCGCCCCGGATGAAGTCGTAGTCGTCGGTCAATGGGAAGACAGTGGCGGCAGAGGAGTTGAAGATCACCAACCCGATGCGTTCGCCCTCGAACTGGGTGACCAGGCGCGAGAACGTCCGCATCAGCTCGGCATCGTAGGCCGCCATCGACCCGGAGATGTCCAGGCAGAGCATGATGTCCCGACTGCGGGTCTCCGGCCGCTCGACGGTCACGTCCACCGGACGGGCAGCGCCTACCAGGGCGGCACCTCCGAGCAGCACTGCGCTGAGCGAGAGCAGGGTGAGGCGGACTCGATGGCGGCGGAGGGCGCGGCGGTACTCCGGGAGGTCTGTGAGCAGATCGGAGTTGGCAACGGCGACAGCCCTCCCTTGCCTCCGCCTCGACACCAGGAGACAGAGGACGACGGCCGCGGCCAGCGCGAGGAGCCCACCGACGGTCACGAGGGCGGGATACCTCAGCTCCATCTGGAGACGACCTCCTTCGCGACCTGGGCAGCGCCGGCGACCGACTGGGTCTCGCGGGGGGCGAACTCGCCGGGGTAGAGGACGCCCACCACCCGGGACACGGGGCTCAGACGCTCCCCCGAGCTGGTCAGATCCGTCAGCGTCATCGTGGGCGCCCTGATGCCCGAGACCTCTTGGACGAAGTGGCGCACGAGCACGCTGACCTGCTGATGAGCCCGACGCTGGGTGATGGCCCCGTCATGTGCCTGGGCGACGACGAGGTCGATCTGACGCGCGTAGTCGGCGCGGATGCGGCTGAGCCGGTCCGGTGTGATGCGCCGGGGGACCACGACCGGCCTGGCCCGGGTCGCCCACCAGACCCAGACGTACCACACGAGCACGACCCCGAGCAGGGCAATCCCGATCCACACCCAGTGCCCCGAGTAGGGGGCGGGCGGGTAGAAGCCCGGTGGCGGGGCGTCAGCGGAGCGCACGGCGTTGTCTCTCGAGCAAGGTGAAGACCGCCAGGAGGACGTCGTCACTGCCCCCGACCCGGGTGTGGTTGATCCCGGCGCCATCCAGCACCGTGTCGGTGGCCCGGGCGCGAGTTGCCACGGCCTCGGCGTAGGCCGCCCGAACCGTCGCGTCGGTCCGGACCAACGACGGGATGGCGTAGTGGTCGGCGACGTCCACCGTCGGGCGGGCAGGGTCGATGGTCGTGGGGTCGACGTCCTCCACGGTGATCCAGAGGATCTCGTGCTGCACCTGGAGACGCCGGAGGAGGTCGGCGAGTGCAGGGTCGAGCTCGCGGTCGTCGGCGACGATGAGCAGGAGTAGTCGACGACGGACGTTGCGCACGAGCCAGCGCAGCTGGGTGGCCAGGTCGCTCGCGTCCCCGTGCAGCGTGGTTGCCGTGTCGATGGCGCGCAGCAGTCGCTCGAGGTGTGCCTCACTCCCCCGCAGGTCATGGGCCACCGTGCCCTTCGCGTCGCCGCGGACCAGGCCGACGAGGTCACCGTGGCGTTGCGCCAGGTAGCCGACGAGCCCGGCGGCCGCAATGGCCACAGCCTTCTTCGGCTCTCCGCTCCGAGCTGCTGCCGCCATACCCCGGCCGGTGTCGACCACGAGCATGAGGTTCTGCTTCCGCGTGGCGACGTAGCGGCGGACGAGCGGAGAGGTGTGACGGGCGGTTGCCTTCCAGTCGATGTCGCGAACCTCGTCGCCGGGAACGTAGTCCCGCAGGTCGTCGTAGTCGAGGCTCCGGCCGTGGAAGACGGAGGCGAACTCCCCCTCGAGGAGGTTGCGGGAGCGCCGTCGCGCGTGCACGAAGAGCGTGCTCTTCACCCGGGTCAACAACGGCGTGGTCATGGCGTGTGCGGCCCCCGTCACGGGGTGCGAATCCCGCCCACCATGGCGTCGATCACGCGCTCGACGGGAAGATCGTCGGCCACCGCCTCGAAGCCGAGGATGACGCGGTGCCGGAGCACCCGATGGACCAGCGCCTTGACGTCGTCGGGCACGACGTGGTTGCGCCCGTCGATGAGGGCCCGGGCGCGGGCAGCGCTGGTGAACGCGATGCTGGCCCGGGGGCTCGCCCCGAACTGGACGTAGGAGGCCAGCTCCGGGCTGATGTAGTCGCCGGGGTGTCGCGTGACGTAGCCGATGCCGACGATGTAGTTGATGATCGCCGGGTCGATGTAGATGCGGCCGACCAGCCCTTGGAGGCGCTTGACGTCCGCGATGCTGACGACCGGCTCGGACGGATGGGTGAAGATCCCCGAGTCGATCCGGCGCAGCACCTCGGCCTCCTCGGCCGGCGACGGGTAGTCGAGCACGTCCTTGAGCATGAAACGGTCCATCTGCGCCTCGGGGAGCGGGTAGGTGCCCTCCTGCTCGATGGGGTTCTGGGTGGCGAGAACGAGGAAGGGGTCGGGCAGCAGGTAGCTGCGGTCACCGATCGAGGTCTGGCGCTCCTGCATCGCCTCGAGCATCGCCGACTGGGTCTTGGCGCTGCTCCGGTTGATCTCGTCGAGGAGGACGAAGTTGGCGTGGACCGGGCCCAGCTGGGTCTGGAAGGCCCCGGTCTGCTGGTTGTAGACCTGCGTGCCGACGATGTCGCTCGGCAACAGGTCGGGCGTGCACTGGATGCGGTGGAAGGTCCCGCCCACCGACTGCGCAATGGTCTGGGCGGCGGTGGTCTTGGCGAGACCGGGGACGCTCTCGAGAAGCACGTGACCCCCCGTCAGGAGGGCAACCAGCAAGGTCTCCTGGAGCCGGCCCTGGCCCACGACCCGGCTCGCGAACGCCGCCGCGATCTCCCTGATCGCCGCTCCGGCCCACTCGAGCTCGCCGGGCTCGAGATAGCGCATCGGGGCGGGGGAAGCCGGGGTGTCGAAGGCCGTTCGGTGGCTGCGCACACTGGCGGACGCGTCCTCGGGACCGCGAGCGCCACCGGCCCGTGCGGCGACGAAGGCCTCCGACGCGCTGCTCGTGCGACGGGCCTCGCCGCCCCCGTGATCCTCCACCCTGGTCCCCTTCTCGATTTGGACCGACACTCGACGGCCCGGCCGCCGGGCACGGTCATCGTAAGCACGCAGAAGCGCGGTCGCCGCCCGAGTGATCCACCCTGTGGATGCCGCCTAGACCGAGGCTCCCGGCTCAGGCGTCGATGCGCTCGCGGTCGACCTCTGCCGCGGACTCGATGATGAAGTCCTTGCGAGGGGCGACCTCGTTGCCCATGAGCAGCTCGAACGTGCCTTCCGCGGCCTCGAGGTCTCGCATCGTCACCCGGCGCAGGGTGCGGTGCCTCGGGTCCATCGTCGTGTCGGCGAGCTGGTCGGCGTTCATCTCCCCCAAGCCCTTGTAGCGCTGCATGGGCTGCTTGATCCTCTTGCCGCTCTTCTCGAGGCGGGAGACCGTGCGACGCATCTCGAGCTCGTTGTAGGTGTAGATGAGCTCGTTCTTCTTGGACCCGGCGTTGATCACCTCGATCCGGTGCAGCGGAGGCATCGCCGCGTAGACCCGACCGGCCTCGACGAGGGGACGCATGTACCGGAAGAAGAGGGTGAGCAGCAGGGTGCGGATGTGGGCGCCGTCGACGTCGGCGTCGGTCATGATGATGACCTTGCCGTAGCGGGCAGCGGCAAGGTCGAAGCTGCGTCCCGAGCCGGCCCCGATGACCTGGATGATCGAGGCGCACTCGGCGTTCTTGAGCATGTCCGAGACCGAGGCCTTCTGGACGTTGAGGATCTTGCCCCGGATGGGCAGCAGGGCCTGGAACTCGGAGTTGCGGGCCTCCTTGGCCGTGCCCATCGCCGAGTCGCCCTCGACGATGAACAGCTCGGAGCGGTCCACGTCCGTCGTGCGACAGTCCCGCAGCTTCGTCGGCAGGGTGGAGCTCTCGAGCGCGTTCTTGCGCCGCTGGGTCTCCTTGTGCAGTCGCGCGCTGATGCGCGACTTCATCTCGGAGACGACCTTCTCGAGGAGCAGGGCGGCCTGGGCCTTGTCCCCCCGCTTGGTCGAGGTGAGGCGGGCGGTCAGCTCGTTCTCGACGACCTTGGCAACGATCGCGCGCACGGCGTTGGTGCCCAGCACCTCCTTGGTCTGGCCCTCGAACTGCGGCTCGGCCAGTCGCACGGTCACGACCGCGGTCATCCCGGCGAGGACGTCGTCCTTCTCGGGCTTGTCGTTGCCGACCTTGAGCCGCCGGGCGTTGACCTCCAGCTGGCGTCGGAAGACCTTGAGGAGGGCCTGCTCGAAGCCGGCGACGTGGGTGCCGCCCTTGGGGGTGGTGATGATGTTGACGAACGACTGCATGCGCACGTCGTAGCCCTGCCCCCACCGCAGCGCGATGTCGACGACGCACTCGCGCTCGAGCTCGGTGGGGGTCATGTGGCCCTCGTTGTCGAGGATCGGCACCGTCTCCTTGAACGTGCCAGACCCCTGGAGGCGCCACACGTCGGTCACGGCGGTGTCCGGGGCGAGGAACTCGACGAACTCGGTGATGCCGCCGTCGTGGTGGAAGACCTCCTCCACCGGGCCCTCCGCCGCGGGGGTGCCCGGAAGGCCCCGCTCGTCCCGGATGACGAGCCGGAGCCCGGGGACGAGGAACGAGGTCTGCCGAGCCCGGGCGACGAGGGCGTCATAGTCGAGCAGCGAGCCCTTGAGGAAGATGTGGGGGTCCGGCCAGAACCGGACGCGGGAGCCGGTGACACCGCGCTTTGCCTTGCCGATGACCGGCAGCGCACTGCGCTTCTCGTAGGGCGCGAACCGGGAGTCCGGGGAGTGGACCGGGCCGGCGTCGGTGAAGACGCCGGGCTCGCCGCGCCGGAAGCTCATCCCATAGGTCTTGCCGCCCCGGTCGACCTCGACGTCGAGACGGGCGGACAGCGCGTTGACGACCGAGGCGCCGACGCCGTGGAGCCCTCCCGTGGCGGCGTACGAGGTCCCGCCGAACTTGCCACCGGCATGCAACTTGGTGAAGACGAGCTCGACACCCGAGAGGCCGGTGCGCGGCTCGGTGTCGACCGGGATGCCGCGGCCGTTGTCCCGAACCTCGATCGAGCCGTCGCCGGACAGGATGACGTCGATGTGGTCGCACACCCCGGCGAGCGCCTCGTCCACGGCGTTGTCGATGATCTCCCACAGGCAGTGCATGAGGCCGCGTTGGTCGGTGGAGCCGATGTACATGCCCGGACGCTTGCGCACGGCCTCCAGTCCCTCGAGGACCTGGAGGTGGCGGGCGGTGTAGTCGCCGTTGCCGTTGGGGACGGGGCGGGAGGCGGAGGCCAAGGCGGTGGATCACTCTCTTCGTCGGGGCTGGCTCGGGGTGGTCGGCAACGGAAGCCTAACGATCCTCCCTCGGCCGGGCCGGGAGGCTCGCGGCAGGGGTCGCGGTGGGTAGGGGACGCGTAACGATCCGGACATGACGCAGTTCTCCGGAGCCTTGCCTCCGAGTCGGGAAGGAATCCGCGTGATTCACTGTTGGAACGTCCACGACGCACGGCTAGCGGGTGATGGTGCCCCCAGCGGGGCAACGCAATCCTTTGGTCGAGCGTCTTGGTATATGACAGGGTTCAGTCTCGGCTGAGCCCCAAGAGGGTGGAGAGAAGGCGAGCACGATGAACACAGCACTGGCACCCGAACTGACCGCGTCCGACCGCTGCGACCGCTGCGGCGCCCAGGCCTACATTCGCGCCCGTCTCGTCACCGGCGGTGAGCTCCTCTTCTGCGCCCACCACGGTCGTCAGCACCTTCCCGCCCTGATGGACCGGGCCGTCGACATCCGCGACGAGAGCGACCGACTCACGGAGACCCCGATCTCTGCTCCCGTTGAGGAGCGGTGAGGGCGAGCCGACGCGGCGCCTTCGGGTGACCCCTCCTGACGTGGCGTCGCCGTGATCACCGGGCTGAACGTCCTGGTCCTGGTTGTCATGATCGTGGGAACGGTCGGGATCGTCGTCCCGGTTCTCCCGGGTCTGCTCCTGGTGTGGGCGGCAACGCTGCTCTGGGCCGCCACGAGCCAGTCGACGGGTGGCTGGGTGGTCTTCGGGCTCGCCACGGCCATCTATGCCATGGGGCTGGTGTCGCAGTACGTCATTCCTGGTCGGCGCATGCGGGCAACAGGGGTGGACTCGCGGATCCTCGCGGTCGCCCTGGTGGCCGCGGTCGTCGGCCTTTTCGTGATCCCTCTGGTCGGTGCGCCGATCGCCTTCGTCGGGACGGTGTACCTGCTCGAGCGGGCGAAGCACCGGCGCCATGATCGAGCGTGGACCGCAACGCGTCATGCGGTGCGCGCGGTGATGCTCAACATGGGGATCGAGCTGCTGACGGCGCTTCTCATCATCGGCACCTGGGCGATCGGCGTCTTCCTGACCCGCCCGTGAGCCCTGCGGGAACGCTCAGGACCTCAGGTCGTATGCCGCTGGGCTCGGTTCTCGAGGGCCGCTGGCGGCCGCGTCACCACTGGTCGTGACGTCGCTTGTCCCAGCGCTCCTCCAGCCGGTCCATGAAGGTGCCCGATTTTCCACCGGAGGAACGTCCCTTGGCACTCTTGCGGGGGTTGACGGCTCCTTCCGGACCCACCGTGCCCAGTGGCTGCTTGGCCGGGGTGATCGCCCAGACGATGCCGGCGACCATGGCGGCGAACCCCACCGCGCCCAGCCAGATGTTCGAGCTCATGGCCGCGAAGATGATCAGCGCCAAGCCGACGATTCCGGCGGCAACACCCACGACGATTCGTCCCCGACCCAGCGCACGTGACTTCGTCTTCTCGATCCGCGATGCGAATCGCGGGTCCTCGGCGTAGAGGGCCTCCTCCATCTGCTGGAGCAGTGCCTCCTCGTGTTCCGAGAGTGCCACCTGGCACCTCCCTGTCCTGCGGTGTTGTCGACTCGACCGTCCTACGACGGCTGGTCGTAGGGGGCTCTCCCTTTCAGGATAAGTCTCGTTTACCCTCCTGTGAACCCGAACGAACCTAGGCGGCCGAGGGTTCCGCGTTCTGACCGGATCTCGGCGGCGTCCGGCCGGCTCTGCGGACGCTCATCGCCGCCCCGACGCGGGTCCGGACGGGCGACCGGACCTGGGGTCCGCCCCCAGGGCCGAGTCCGGAATCAGGCTCGCCGGGCGGACAGCTCCAGCGCCGAACCGGGCGCTGGCCCGGTCCACGGCCCGGTCCGCGTCCCGCCAGCCGTGCTCGGGCTCATCCAGCGCCGACTGGATCGGGGCGGCGTTCGCCGGGACGAGGCCCTCGAGCCGGACCCCGACCAGCCGAATGCGGGCGCGTTGCAGTCCGAGCCGATCGAACAGCTCGACGGCAGTGGCGAAGATCTCACGGGAGACGTCCGTGTGATGGCGCAGGGTCTTCGCTCGCGTGATGGTCGTGAAGTCCGAGAAGCGCACCTTGATCGAGATGGTGCGTCCCGCCATGCCGGCGGATCGGGCCCGGGCAGCGGTGCGGTCGGCCAGTCTGAGGAACTCTCGGTGGATGCGCTCCGGGTCGTCGATGTCGTGGGCGAAGGTCTCGTCCGCCCCGATCGACTTCTCCCTCCGCTCGGGGACCACCCTGCGGGGGTCGCGGCCCCAGGCCAGGTCGTGGAGACTGCGTCCGGCGACGTCGCCGAGGGCGCGCTGGAGGGTCTCGAGCGGGGTGTGGGCCAGGTCCGCGACGGTGCGCAGGCCGAGCTGGTGCAGGTGCTCCTCCGTCTTGTCACCGACCCCCCAGATGGCCCCCACCGGTAGCTGGTGGAGGAAGGACACGGTCTCGTCGCGGGGGACGACGATGAGGCCGTCGGGCTTGGCGAGCGTCGAGGCGAGCTTGGCGACGAACTTCGTCGAGGCGACGCCGACCGAGCAGGTGATTCCCTGCTCGTCGGCGATGGTGTCGCGCAGCTGCTCCGCGATCTGGGTCGGGGAGCCGAGCCGTCGCACAGCGCCGGACACGTCGAGGAACGCCTCGTCGAGCGACAGCGGCTCGACGTGCTCGGTGACGGCAGCGAAGGTGGCCATCACGGCGTCCGAGATGGCGGCGTAGCGGCGGTGGTCGGGTGCGATGACGACGGCCTGCGGGCAGAGCCGCCGCGCCCGAGCCATCGGCATGGCCGAGGTCACCCCGAAGGTTCTCGCCTCGTAGGTGGCGGAGAGGACCACCGAGCGCCCACCCGCGCCGCCGATGATGACCGGCTTGCCGCGGAGCTCTGGTCGGGAGATCAGCGAGGCAGACGCATAGAAGGCGTCCATGTCGACGTGCAGGATGGTGCAGCCGGTGTCATCGGGCGGCCCTTCCTCGGTCCGCTCCGGGGCGGTGAACTGCCGACGGCTCATCGCCGGTCCTCCTGCACGAGGCCCTGGAGGAGGACCCGCACCAGGACCAGCACCAGGTCCAGCACCAGGACCATGGGGCAGCGGGACTCAGTCGCGCCGGGCGATGAGGTGGAGCCCATTTCCGAGGGTCCGGAGGAACTCTCGTCCGGGCCCGGCCACGAGGATCTCATCGAGCTCGGCCAGGGCCGCGCGGTCCGCGTCGGAGTCGATGAGGGAGGCGGGGACGAGGTGACCGAGGATGTTGGTGCCGCGGACCTGGGCGACGGTGAGCCCGGCGTCGGCGAGCAGCCCTTCCAGCCGGTCCAGGTCGAACCGGCGCGGCAGCGGGTCGGTGCGACCCCACCGCCCGTCCGGGTCGAGCAGGGCCGCGCGGGCCTGCGCGAACTCCCCTGCCACGGCCTTGGCGAAGACCATCGCGAGCCGCCCCGCGACGAGGAGGGAGAGCGTGCCTCCGGGACGGAGCACGTCGGAGATCGCCCGCAGCGTGGCCGCGGGGTCGTCGACGAACTCGAGGGCACCGTGACAGCAGACGAGGTCGAACCGGCGACCGGACAGCACGCTGTCGAGGGAGTCACCGTCTCCTTGGATCGCGATGAGGTTGTCGTGGATGCCGGCCTCGCGAACGCGACGGGCCAGGGCCGCCAGTGCATCCGGGCTCGGATCGACGACTGTGACCTGGTGGCCGTCCTCGGCGAGGGGCACGGCGACGCCGCCGGTGCCGCCCCCGAGGTCGAGCACGTCGAGCTGTCGTCCGAGGATGCGCGCCTCCTCGTCGGCGTGGGCGCGCACGGAGGAGACGACGGCGGACAGGCGGGCACCGACGCGGTGCTGCGGATGCTGCTCGTCTGGCACGGCGTCCTCCAGGTCTGGCGGCAGGTTTCTGGCAGGTTCACCCTAGTGCCCTGCGCTTCCCGGACTCGCGTGCCACAGCTTGCGCGGCGGCCCGTGCGGGACGTCGGAGGGCACGAGAGCGGCCCTGCTCCGAGACTCCCGGACGTCACCCCCGGCAGGACGGATGTCGGCGTAGGGCGACTGCTTGAACCCGGACGCATGGACGAGCACCCGGCGCCCGGCGGGGGTCTCGCCGACTCCGAGGGGTCGGTCGGTGCCGTCCTCCCCCGGGTCACCGGTCAAGGAGCCCGCACGCTCCCAGGCGACCCGGTCAGCGGCTTCGAGGGCATCGCGCACCGCTGCGATCCCGCCCGCGGTCCAGGCATCCTGCAGGGCGCTCAGCTCCCAGGCGCCGGTGGCGCGGATCGACACCCCCTTCGGCCCGGTGCGTCGCACGATGCCACGACAGAGCAGCAGCCACGAGTGGAAGACCGTCGACGCATAGGGGCCTTGGACGTCCTCGAAGAAGGTGAGGTCGACGGGCCCGGTCGCGTCATCCAGGGTGAGGAAGACGACCCGGTGCCCGGATCGGATCGGCGGGGTCTGCGTCGCGACCTTGACGCCCGCGACCCAGACCTCTCGACCGCTTCGCCCGGACAACAGCTCGTCGGAACGGGTGACCGCGAGGGCATCGAGCATCGGACGGTAGAAGTCCACGACGTGACCGCTGGCATCGAGCCCGAGCACCTCGAGCTCGGCACGCACCCGCTCGGGGCCGGTCATCTCCGGCAGGCCGCTCGTCGCAGTGAGCCGGGGAGCGTCCCCGAGGTCGAGCGCGAGCTGCACCGGCACGTGCGACGGGACGGGTGCCGGCGCCTGGGACTGCGCCGCAGCGAGGGCCCGGATGTCACCCGACTCGGACACTGCGGTGATCCGTCCCCGGTGCGACGCGGTGCTGGCACCCCGGCTGGTCGAGCTGCGTCGAGCCAGACCTCGGGTGGCACTCGTCGTCCGACGCTGGGAGGTGGTCCACCGGTCGAGCTCGGCGACGTGGAGCAGCAGATCGCGCCGAGTCACCCGACCGCGCCGCCCCAACCCGCTGCGGGACCCCGGCACACTGCGGCGGGGCGAGCCCCGTCCACCCGATCCACCGGAGGCCCGCTCATCAGACCTGGTGGAGACGTCTCCACCCAGCCCCCCGGAGACCACGCCCCCCGTGACGATGTCGTGGATCGAGTCGAAGGCCCCGGCGAGGACGAGCCGCTCTGCCACCGGACGGGACACGTGGGCGCGCTGCCAGAAGTCGGCGAGGTTGGCGTAGGGCTGCCCCGCGACGATGTTCGCGATCTCGAGGTCGGTGATGCCACGCACGTCGGCGAGGGACAGCCGGATCGCCTCGTCGCCGTCCTCGGTGCGCTCGAAGCGGTAGTCCCCTGTCGAGACGTTGACGTCGAGCCCGAGGATCGTGATGCCGAAGGCGCGCGCGTCATCGAGGATAAGTCGCTTGGGGTACATGCCCGGATCATGGGTGAGGACCCCTGCGAGGAACGCTGCCGGGTGATGGGTCTTGAGCCAGGCGGACTGGTACGTCGGCAGGGCGAAGGCAGCCGCGTGGGCCTTGCAGAAGCCGAAGGACGCGAAGGCCTTGAGGACATCCCAGATCTGGTTGACCTCGTCACGGGAGTAGCCGCGGGCGCGGGCCGCGGGCCGCCACCACTTCTCGACCTCGTCCTGACCGTGTGGTGAACCGAGTGCCCGGCGCACCTCGTCGGCCTCGGCGAGGCTCACTCCGGTCGTCTCGGCGACGAGCTTGAGCACCTGCTCGTGGAAGACGACGACCCCCTCGGTCTCCTGCAGTGCCGGCACGAGCGTGGAGTGAAGGTAGGACGGCTCCTTCCATCCCTGCCTGGCGTTGAGGAAGGGGACGATCATGTCGCTCTTGACCGGACCGGGTCGGAACAGGGAGATGTCGATGATGATGTCCTCGAAGGTCTCCGGCCCGAACTTGCCGATGAGCTCACGTTGCCCCGGGCTCTCGATCTGGAAGCAGCCGAGCGTCCTGGTCGACCGGATCAGCTCGAAGGTCTCACCGTCGTCGAGGGGGACACAGGTCTCGTCGTCGAGGTCGACCCTCGTCCCGTCGACCCGCTCCACCTCCGTCACTGCGTGGGCCATCGCCGACTGCATCCGGATGCCGAGGACGTCGAGCTTGAGCAGGCCCAGCGCCTCGACGTCGTCCTTGTCGAACTGGCTCATCGGGAAGCCGAGCCAGCTCGCCTCGACCGGGGTCCGGTCGAGGAGCCCGGAGTCGGACAGCACCACTCCGCAGGGGTGCAGCGCGATGTGGCGGGGCAGCCCGTCGAGTCGCTCGACGATGTCGTACATCAGCTGGAGCCGCGGCACGTCGAGCCCACTCGCCCGGAGCTCGGGCAGCTCGGCAAGCGCGTTGCGGACGTTGCGGGCCGCGATGTGGGGAAACGCCTTGGCCATCGCGTCGATCTCCTGCGGCGGCAGGCCGAGCGCCGCACCGGCGTCGCGGATCGCGTGGCGCACCCGGTAGGTGTCCATCATCGAGACGCAGGTGATGCGTTCGCCGCCGAAGTGGTCGAGGATCCGCTCGTAGATCTCGGTGCGCCGGGCGGACTCGACGTCGATGTCGATGTCGGGCAGCTCGGCCCGCAGGGGTGAGCAGAACCGTTCCATGAGCAGGCCATGCCGCAGCGGCTCCACCCCGGAGATGCCGAGCAGGTAGTTGACGACCGAGCCCGCCCCCGATCCCCGTGCCGCGACCCGGACCCCCATCTCACGGATGAGGTCGCAGACCTGTGCCACGGTGAGGAAGTACGTCGCATAGCCGAGTGTCTCGATCACCTGCAGCTCGTCCTCGAGCCGCTCGCTGACCGCTGCGAGCTGGCTGCCGCTGTGGTCGGGGTAGCGCGTCGCGATCGACTCGCGGCACCGCCTCGCCAGGACCGCCTGCGGGTTGACCCCTTCACGGATGCCGAGCACGCCCGGCTCGGGGAGGTGGACCGAACCGATGCCCAGGTCGGCGCGGGGGTCCTGGACGCACTCGGTGGCCAGCGTGGTCGTGCGGGCAACCAGCTCGGCGGCCTGCTGCCGCACCAGGGGTCCCCCACCGACGAGGCCCGGGCCGGAGACCTGGACGACGTCACGGGCGAGGGCGTGCATGACCGGGGTCGGCGAGAGGTGCCCGGCGGTGGTGACCCGGTCGAGGTGACGCGCGTCGAGTGCGACCAGCCGGCGCGCCGCATCGAGGACGTCCACGATGGCGGCGTCCTGTGGGTCGGCGTGCCGCACTGCTGCCGTGATCACCGTCGGGACCCGGACCTCTGCGGCGAGCGCGAGCATCCGGCCGGCTTGCCCCAGGCTCCCGGGGAGGTGCTCGGGACCCCCGTGGCAGACGATCTCGACGGCGAGTCCGTCGTGCGGGAGCAGCTCGCGCCACCGCTCCAGGGCGGCGCGGGCGAGTGAGTGCTTCTTGGCCAGCACCGCGCGACCGACATCGGAGTCGGGGCCGAGGAGCACGACGAGCGGGGATCCCGAGGACGCCGGTCGGGCGTGCTCGGCGAGCAGGCGTGCGGTCGTCACCGGGTTGCCCCGCTCGCCACTCAGGTGGGTGTCCGTGACGAGCCGACAGAGCGCCGCCCACCCGGCTCCCGGGGGAAGACCGGTGCGACTCCCCCGGGCCAGGACGGTGACACGGGGCCGTCGCGGGTCGACCAAGGCGCCGCCTCGTACCGGGGTGCGGCCCCGCCCCCCATCGCCGGCCCGAGCCCTGCCGGTCCCAAAACCACTGCGCGCTCCGCCCGTCGCGCCGGGAAAGCGGCGCGGCTCGATCGGGTCCGGGCCGAGGGCGAGGTCGACCCCGAGGATCGGGTCGACATCCCGGTCCATGCAGGCCCGGACGAACTTGACCGCCCCGTAGAGCCCGTCGCGATCCGTGAGAGCGAGCGCCGGCTGCCCGAAGGCGGACGCCCGCTCGACGAGCTGCTCCGGCTTGGCGGTGCCGTATCGCATCGAGTAGCCCGACGCGACGTGCAGGTGGACGAAGCTGTCGCTCATCGGACGAGTCGGGTCCCGCGGAGCGGCGTGGTGAGGTCGGGCAGGGGCACGGTGATCGGGACCCCGAGGATGCCCTGGACGATCTCCAGGAACATCTCCGCCTGGCGGAGCAGGTCGTCGGCTTCCCGGGCCGGGATCCACCCGCCCCGGTCGATGACCGAGCGGTGGGCGGAGCAGGCCGCGAAGAAGGCGGCCCATTCGGCGAGCTCCGGGGCGACCCCCGGGAGGACCTGCCAGACGCTGCGCGGCCGGGACCGGGGAGAGGGAGTGGTGCGGGCTGCCACGAGAGCGGCAGCTGCGCGAAGCGCCCCCAGGTGGGCATCCCGGTAGCGCTCCGAGGCGTCGGCCGTGCGGCAGCCCTCCTCGAGCGTGCCCCTGGCCCGCCCGAGCAGGTCGAGGACCGCTGGGGGCAGGGGTGGTCGGGGGAATGCCATCGTGCCGCGGCCGGCCGACCCTCGGTCTGCACCGCCGGGCCTCTGCCGGGCGGGTGGTGCTGACGTTGGTGCTGACGTTGGTGCTGACGTCGAGGCGGACGACATTGAACCTGAGGTTGACCGTGAAGCCGGGGCCCCACCGGATGCGAGAGTCATCAGATCTCCTTCAGTCGGCGACGCGGACGAGGGACCACTGGTCGCCCTGGGCCGACTCGTCGTGGGCGAGGTCGTAGACCCCGGGCGCGAACGACCACCCGGGGCTCGCCTCGACCCGCCAGACCTGCTGCTCGCTCGCTGCGGCCGCGATCGATCTCCCCGGCCGGACATCCGCCTCCTGCGCGTCGAGCGCATCCCGCCACCAGGCGCGACGCTCCCGCCAGTGCGAGAGGACGCCGCGGACGACGTAGAGGCGACCGCGCCAGATGAACGCCTCCGGCCGGTCTGGCTCCCCCACCCGGACCGCGACCGGATCACTGAACCTGCGCACCACGACACGTCTCCTTTCGGGACACACGCCGAGGCGGGAGAACACGACCCGGACGACCGCTGCTCCACCGCGGACGCCCGAACACCCTGCCGACGACTTGAACTTGGTTGTGGACCTGTGTGGAACACATTCGAACATGTGTTCGATATCGCCAGCCTAACCCCCACCACCGACCGGCTGCAACCACGAGCCTCGACCTTCAGGAGCCCGGCGCTGATCCGGTATCACCCGGCATCCCCTGGTTATCCGCCCAGCGCAAGCGGGCCGTTTCGGGCCCACGGAAGCGAGCTCAGCGGCATACTGCCTGAACCGGACAAACTGAGTACGCGTGCTCAGGCAGCCCGGTCGCGGTCCCGGCAGAGTGGCACCGCGGGCCGGTCCGCGAACGGAGGGTTGCAGGGGTGCCATCCGCTCGTGGATCGGCCTTTCGCGTATGCCGCTGGGCCGGCTCGGCTGCCCGACCGCGGCCCTCGGGTCGGCTCAGAGGTTGCCGAAGACCTCGAGCGTGGCAGACGACCGGTTCATCGTGATGAAGTGGATGCCGGGTGCGCCCTCGTCGAGCATCCGACGCGCCGCCTCGGTGGCGATGGCCAGGCCCTCCTGACGCACTGCTTCAGCGTCGTCGCCGTGTCGCTCGAGGCGATCGGTGACCGCCGTCGGCATGGGTTGTCCCGCGAGCTCGGCCATCCGTATCACCTGGCGCGTGTTGGTGATCGGCATCAGACCGGGGATCACGGGGAGCCCGGAACCGCGACGGACCAGCTCGTCGCGAAGCCTCAGGTAGTGGTCGACGTCGAACACCATCTGGGTGATGGCGAACTCGGCGCCCTCCCGCTCCTTGCGCAGCAGGGTCTCGACGTCGTCCTCGATGCTCCGGGACTCGGGGTGACCGTCCGGGAACGCCGCGACCCCGACGGTGAAGTCGCCGAGGCCCCTGATGAGACGGACGAGCTCGTCGGCGTGGTTGAGACCCTGCGGGTGGGCCACCCACGGCCGGCCCAGGCCCCCCTCGGGGTCGCCGCGCAGTGCGAGGATGTTGCGGACACCGGCCGCCGCGTAGTGCCCGACGACCTGACGCAGCTCCGCCACCGAGTGTCCGACGCAGGTCAGGTGCGCCATCGGCGTGAGGGAGGTCTCCTCCAGCACACGCTGCGTGAGTCGGACGGTGCGGTCGCGGGTGCTGCCGCCCGCGCCGTAGGTGATCGAGATGAAGCTCGGCGACACCTTCTCGAGACTGCGAATGGCACCCCAGAGCTGCTCGGCGGCAGCGTCGTCCTTCGGCGGGAAGAACTCGAAGCTGAAGGTAGGCGTCTCGGACGTGACCATCGCGACCAGCGACCGCGTGAAGCGCTCTGCGCGAGTCATGGAGGAAGCCATGCCGTGTGCCATGCGGCCACCATAGATCGGCCGGCCCGAACGACGGCCACCCGTGCCACGGATCGGGCAGGCGCCCGCGTAGGCTGACGGCGACGTGCGGGCCTTCCGCATGCCGAGCGATGGAGGAGCGTGCGTGACCAGCCCAACCGACCTCGACGCCCTGCGCCGCCGGGTCCAGCAGGCGGTCGACGGGCACATCCGCGGCGCGAGCACGGCGCTGGCCGAGATCGGTGACGACATCGCCCCGCTCGTCGACTCCGTCTCACGTCTGCTGACCGGTGGCAAGGGGCTGCGGGCCAGCTTCCTCTACTGGGGATACCGGAGCGGCGGGGGCGACGACTCCGACGCCCTCGTTCGACTCTCCGCCAGCATGGAGTTCTTCCAGGCGGCCGCCCTGCTGCACGACGACGTCATGGACCGGAGTGACACGCGTCGCGGCATGCCCTCGGCGCACCGGGCCGTCGCCGACCTGCACCGGGCCCGCGGGTGGGCCGGTGACGGCGCCCGCTTCGGCGAGGGCGCGGCGATCCTCGCCGGGGACCTCTGCCTCACCTGGTGCGACGAGCTCTACTCGACCTGTGGGCTGCCCGCCGACGAGCTGGCGCGTGGGCGCGGCACCTTCGACCTCATGCGCACCCAGCTGATGGGCGGCCAGTTCCTCGACCTGCTCGAGTCCGTCCGAGGCTGGCAGGGGCTCGACCTCGAGGCCCGGATCGCGTCGGCCCGCAACGTCATCCGCTACAAGAGCGCCAAGTACACCATCGAGCACCCGTTGCTCATCGGCGCCCGGGTCGGCGGCGCTCCCGAGACCGCTCTCGACGACCTGTCCGCCTACGGCCTGGCCCTCGGCGAGGCGTTCCAGCTGCGCGATGACCTCCTCGGCGTCTACGGGGACCCGGAGGCGACCGGCAAGCCGGCGGGCGACGACCTTCGCGAGGGCAAGCGCACGGTCCTCGTGGCGCTCGCGCTCGAGCTCGCCGGAGAGGCGGACCGGTCGGTGATCGAGTCCCTGCTCGGTCGCGAGGACCTGGACGACACCGGCGTCTCACGGCTGCGCGGCATCTTCGCCGGTTCAGGTGCCGTCGCCCGGGTCGAGCGGATGATCCTCGAGCGAGCCGCCGACGCGCACGCGGCGCTGGCGCGGGCACGCACCCGGACCGCGGACCTCGACGGCGACGCGCTCGCGGTGCTCGACGAGCTGGTGGACGCCTCGACCGCTCGCCACGCCTGAGCGTCCGCTGGCGAGGGGGTTGCGGCACGTCGTTGCCGCCGGGCTCGCCGTGCGGGCCGGCCCGTCAGAAGGCGAGCTCCTGGGCCCGGCGCCTGATCTCCGTCTTGTGGCCGGCGCGCAGCGCATCGATGGGAGCGCCCTCGACCGGCAGGGTGGGGTCGGGCGTGAAGAGCCAGTCGATGATCTGCTCGTCGGTCAGCCCGCCGTCGGCGAGGACGGTGAACGTCCCCTTGAGCTCGGGCCGGGGTCCGTCCTCGGTGAGGAACTTGGCCGGGATGGCCACGACCCGACGTGGCCCCACTCGAGATGCGAGCACCTCACGGTCGGCGATCATCTGCCGGATGCGGGACAACGGCACCCCGAGGAGCTCGGCGGCGTCCGGGACGGTGGTCCACTCGCCGACGAGCGCCTCGAGCTCGGCCGCGTCGTCGGTCGTCTCGGCTTCCGTGTGGTCGGGTCCGGGGATGTCAGCGCGCTGGTCGGTCACGGGGCCGAGTCTGCCACCCGCCGGGTCAGGACCGGAATTACACCGCTGTCATTTTACTTTAGCCCTCAACTATGCGGTAGCGTCACATCCGTCACACCAGAACCACCAGACCCACTGGTGCCTCACCCGCACTCCCTCCGCTTCGACCTCGCTGCACGGCCACTCCTTCCGGCCGCCCTCCACCACTCGGGGCCAGGAAAGGACACCATGCTCGCCGCCGACGTCGCCCAGCTCGCTCCGCCCGCCCACGCCGTCTTCGCGGAGCAGGCCGCCCGGACGTGGCGCGCCATCACCGTCCGTCCGGGCGACACCATCTGGGACCTCGCGCTCGCGCACCGGACGACCCCCGGAGCCCTCGTCGCGAAGAACCGCCTCGCCGCCGGAGGGTCGGTCATCCACCCGGGCCAGCGCCTCCTCGTCCCGGGCACCGCGGGCACCGCGAGCACCGCGACCGCGTCAGGGTCACGCAGCTCGGCCCCGACCACCTCGACCGCAGCCCGTCGGACCAGCGGCCGGGTCCACGTCGTGCGCCCCGGCGACACGATGAGCGGCATCGCCGCAGCCCACCGCGTCTCGCTGACCAAGCTGCTCGCCGCCAACCGGCTGAGCGACCCGAGGGTGATCTTCCCGGGCCAACGCATCGCGCTCCCGGGCGCTGCGGCTCCCGTGGCGCCCAAGTCGTCGACCAAGCGGGTCCCGACGAGCGAGAACACCTTCGCCGGCTACACCTACTCCGACGCCACGGTTGCCGCAGCCAGGAAGAACCGACAGGCCCTGGCGAGCAGACCGGTTCCGAGCCGGACGGAGACCGCGGCGATGATTCGGCGCACCGCCGCCCGCCACGGGGTCGACCCCCGCCTCGCGCTGGCCATCGCCTGGCAGGAGTCAGGGTGGAACCAACGCGCCGTGTCCGTGGCCAACGCCATCGGCACGATGCAGGTCATCCCCTCCTCCGGCGACTGGGCCGCACAGCTCGCGGGTCGACGGCTCGACCTGCTCGACACCCAGGACAACATCACCGCTGGGGTCGTCATCATCCGGGCGCTCCGAGTCAGCTCCGGCTCGGTCGAGGAGGCCATCGCCGGCTACTACCAGGGGTTGCACTCGGTGCGCACCCGCGGCATGTTCACCGACACCAAGCAGTACGTCGCCGCCGTGCAGACCCACATGCAGCGGATGTGACCTGCCGGTCCGGCACGCAACCGGCCTCCCGAGGTTCCTCCGGATCGCACCGTAAACTTCCTGCGTGACGTCCAGCGTGGCGGATGGGCTCGTCGGCAGGGTGATCGACGGGCGCTACCGCATCCTCTCCCACCTCGCAGACGGAGGCATGGCCTCCGTCTACGTCGCGATGGATGCGCGCCTGGACCGGGAGGTCGCCCTCAAGATCATGCATCCCGGCCTCGCGACCGACTCGGTCTTCGTCGAGCGGTTCCGCAGCGAGGCCCGCGCTGCAGCACGCCTCAGCCACCCCAACGTCGTCGCGGTCTACGACCAGGGCGAGGACGACAGCGATGTGTTCCTCGCCATGGAGCTGGTCCACGGGAAGACCCTCCGGGACGTCATCCACGAGGAGGCTCCACTCACCGCCCGAGAGGCGCTCGCGATCCTCGAGCCGGTGCTCGCCGCCCTCCGCGCCGCCCACGCCGCCGGGCTCGTCCACCGCGACGTCAAGCCGGAGAACGTCATCGTCCGCCACGACGGCGAGGTGAAGGTCGCCGACTTCGGGCTGGCCAGAGCGGTCGCCAACGAGGCGACGACCAACCAGACCGGCGTCCTGCTGGGGACCGTGTCCTACCTCTCTCCGGAACAGGTGGAGGGCGGCGCGGCGGACGCGCGCAGCGACGTCTACGCCGCCGGGCTGCTCCTCTTCGAGATGCTGACCGGACGCAAGGCGATCACCGGCGACACCCCGATCCAGATCGCCTACCGTCACGTGCACGGAGGGGTCCCCCGACCGTCATCGATCATCTCGGCTGTCTCGGCCGACCTGGACGAGCTGGTGGCCTCCGCCACCGCCCTCGAGCCGGCCCACCGTTTCCAGTCCGCGGCGGAGTTCCTCAGCACCATGCGCCTCATCCGGCGCAACCTCACCGAAGGGGAGCTCGACCGGAGGCCGATCACCACTCCCCTGACCTTCAGCGAGGCAGCAGGAGCGGCCACGGCGCCCCGCACCGCAGTCGGCGAGCCGTCCACGCCGGTTCTCGAGACGACGGCCGCGCTGCCGTTCCCCGACAGCCGCCAACAGCAGGCGGGTCCGGCACGACCCCGCCGCCACCGTCGCCGCCGGTGGCCCTGGCTTGTCGCTGCGCTGCTCCTGGCCACCGCCGGGACGGGTGGCTGGTGGTTCACGGCCGGGCCGGGCGGGACGACGGTCGTGCCCGAGGCCGTCGCCCACACGATCGACGAGGCCGCGACCGCGCTCGACGTCGCCGCCCTCCGGTTCGAGTCGAGCGAGGCGTTCTCCGAGACCGTCGCCCCCGGCCGGGTCATCTCCAGCCAGCCGGCGGCCGGCACCGAGGTGTCCAAGCAGTCCCTCGTGCTCCTCGTCGTCTCCAAGGGACCCGAGCGCTACGAGGTGCCGCGGCTCGTCGGCTCGAAGGCCACCGACCTGCGTGGCGTCCTCGCTCCCCTGACCCTCAAGAGCACGACGAAGGAGGGCTGGAGCGAGACGGTCCCCAAGGGGTCGGTCATCTCCCAGAAGCCAGCGGCCGGCACCAAGGTCAAGCGGGGCACGCTCGTCGAGGTCGTCGTCTCCCGCGGACGCCGCCCGATCACCGTCCCGGACGTGCGGAAGCTCCCACTCGACCAGGCGACGGCCAAGCTGACCGAGGCCGGTCTCAAACCCGTGCGCGGGGAGGACGTCCACCACGACACGATCGCGCAGGGGCACGTCGTGTCCCAGCAGCCAGACACCGGGACGCTCTTCCGCGGCGACCCCGTGACGCTCGTCGTGTCCAAGGGCCCCGTCATGGTCCAGGTGCCCGACCTCCTCGGCAAACCGGTGCAGGAGGCCGAGGCGACCTTGGCCCGGCTCGGCTTCACGGTCGAGATCCAGCGCCCCCTGGGCACGTTCTTCGAGCTGGTCCGGGACCAGAGCGTGGCCGCCGGGCAACCGGCGCCAAAGGGCAGCACGATCATCCTCACCGTGGTCTGACGCGCCCGTGCAACGCTCCGCGCGGTCGCGCCTGGCCACCGTCCTGCTCATCGTCCTCACCGCGGTGTGGGGCTCGACGTTCTTCCTGATCCGCGACCTGGTCGAGCACGTGCCCCCCGTCGACTTCCTCGCCGTCCGGTTCAGCATCGCCGCCGTCATCATGGTCGTCGTCTTCTGGCGACCACTGCGAGCACTGCGCCGTGAGCAGCTGTGGATCGGGGTCGTCCTGGGTCTCCTCTACGGACTCGCGCAGATCTTCCAGACCCAGGGGCTGGCCACGACTCCCGCGTCCGTCTCCGGCTTCATCACCGGCACCTATGTCGTGCTGACCCCCCTCATCACCGCCCTGGTCCTCCGCGAGCGGGTGCCCGGCACGACATGGGCCGCAGTGCTCCTCGCCACCGCAGGGCTTGCCCTTCTGTCCCTGCGTGGATTCTCGATCGGCGTCGGCGAGGCCATCACCCTGCTCGCCGCAGCCCTCTACGCGCTGCACATCGTCGGCCTCGGACGGCACAGCTCCCACGAGATCGCCACCGGACTCTCCGTCGTCCAGATGGTCGTCATCGCGGTGCTCTGCACGCTGGGCGCCCTTCCCGGCGGCGTCGTGCTGCCCGCGACACCGGGCCACTGGGCGTCGGTGCTCTACATGGTCGTCTTCGCCAGCATCCTCGCCCTCTGGGTGCAGACGTGGGCACAGGCCCACATGCCGGCGACCCGAGCGGCGATCGTCATGACGATGGAGCCCGTCTTCGCCGCGCTCTTCGCCGTGTGGCTCGGTGGGGAGTCGTTCACTGCCCGCATGCTCGTCGGCGGTGGGCTCGTCCTGGCGGCCATGTTCGCCGTCGAGCTGCTCGCGCGACGCCGCCCGGGTGAGCTTCCCGCCGAGACGCTCCACCACGAGGTCTGACCGCCGGCCACACCGGAAGGCCACGGGCCGGCGGCGAGCCCGCTCAGCGGCATACGGCTGGGGTCTCAGCCGAGAGGCAGGTCCCCCGGTGGCTGCGTGAGAAGGCCGGTGAGCACCTCGATGGCGTGGTCGGTGGCCTCGTCGTCGACATCGAGGTGCCAGACGAGGCGCACGGCGCCGGGGCTGACCGCGTAGGTCCGCACGCCGCGCGTGAGCGCCGCGGCGACGAAGTCGGGTGCCGGCCACCCGGCCGCTGCGACGTCGACGATGACGATGTTGGTCTCGACCGTCGACAGGTCGACGCTGCCCGGGGCAGCCTGCGCCATGGCCTCCGCCGCCCGCCGTGCCCGGGCGTGGTCCAGGGACAGTCGGTCGACGTGGTGGTCGAGGGCCCAGAGGCCGGCAGCCGCGAGGACGCCCACCTGGCGCATGCCTCCCCCGAAGCGCTTGCGCCAGATGCGGGCCTCGGCCATCGCGGCGCGCGAGCCGACCAGAACGCTGCCCACCGGCGCCCCGAGACCCTTGCTCAGGCAGACCGACACCGTGTCGAACTCGCGGCCGTAGTCGTCCAAGGGCACGCCCGACGCGACATGGGCGTTCCAGAGCCTCGCCCCGTCGAGGTGCATGGCGACTCCGTGCGCCCGGGTCAGCTGCCGGGCCCGGCGGATCTCGTCGAGGGACTGGATCGTGCCACCACCGAAGTTGTGGGTGTTCTCGACGATGACGAGCGCGGTGCACACCTGGTAGGGACCGACCCCGGTGATCATCAGCGACGCCGCATCGTCCGCTCGGAAGCGGCCGCGCTCGGACACCCACGTGCGGGACGAGATCCCGGACAGGATCGCGGCGGCGCCGAGCTCGGCGCGCAGCACGTGGGCCAGGGAGTCCCCGACGAGCTCCTCACCGGGCTTGACGTGCAGCCGCACCCCGAGCTGGTTGGCCATCGACCCGCTCGGGGTGAACAGGCCCGCCTCGTGCCCGAGCAACCCGGCGACGCGCTCCTCGAGCTCCTCGACCGTCGGGTCCTCGCCGAAGACGTCGTCGCCGACGAGAGCGGTCGCCATCGCCTCCCGCATCGCGACACCGGGTCGGGTGACCGTGTCGCTCAGCAGGTCGGCTCGGATCGCGGGCAGTCGGGACGCGGTCGGCGCGGCTGCCCCCACGTCAGCCCTGTCCGAGCATCTCGGCGACGACGAAGGCCAGCTCGAGCGACTGCTGATGGTTGAGGCGAGGGTCGCAGACCGACTCGTAGCGCTTCTCGAGGTCGGAGTCGATGATCTTCTCGGCGCCTCCGAGGCACTCGGTGACGTCGTTGCCGGTGAGCTCGACGTGGATTCCGCCGGGGACGGTGCCGAGGGAGCGGTGCACCTCGAAGAAGCCACGCACCTCCTCGACGATGTCCTCGAAGTCGCGGGTCTTGTAGCCGGTGGACGACTCGAAGGTGTTGCCGTGCATCGGGTCGCAGATCCACGTCACCGTCGCTCCCGACGCGGTCACCTTGTCGACCAGCGCGGGCAGTGCGTCGCGGATCGTGCCCGCGCCCATCCGGGTGATGAAGGTGAGGCGCCCGGGAGTCCGGTCGGGGTCGACCCTGTCGATGATGCGCAGCACCTCGTCGATGTCGGCCTTCGGCCCGAGCTTGACCCCGATCGGGTTGCTGATCCGCGAGACGAAGTCGATGTGCGCACCGTCGAGCTGACGGGTCCGCTCGCCGACCCACACGAAGTGCCCGGAGGTGTCGTAGAGCCGTCCGCTGCGCGAGTCGATGCGGGTCAGCGGGCGCTCGTAGTCGAGCACCAGCGCCTCGTGCGCCGCGTAGAACTCGACCGTGCGCATCGCCTCGAAGTCGGCACCGCACGCCGCCATGAAACGCATGGCCTTGTCGATGTCGTGGGCGAGCTTCTCGTAGCGCGCGTTCGCGGAGTTCGCGACGAAGCCCCGGTTCCACTCGTGGACGTAGCGCAGGTCGGCGTATCCACCGGTCGTGAAGGCGCGCACGAGATTGAGGGTGGCGGAGCTGGCGTGGTAGGCGCGGACGAGCCGCTGCGGGTCCGGCTGGCGTGCGGTCTCGTGGAAGGCGAAGTCGTTCACGATGTCGCCACGGAACGCCGGCAGGGTGACGCCCTCCCGGGTCTCGACGGACGACGACCGCGGCTTGGCGTACTGCCCCGCCATCCGGCCCACCTTGACGACCGGGACGCTGGCACCGTAGGTGAGCACGGCGGCCATCTGGAGGATCGTCTTGATCCGGTCACGGATGTTGTCGGCGGTTGCCGACGCAAACGTCTCGGCGCAGTCGCCGCCCTGGAGGACGAAGGCCTCACCCACGGAGGCGGCGGCCATCCGCTGGGTGAGCTGGTCGCACTCGCCGGCGAACACGAGGGGTGGATACGACGCGAGGGTGGCGACCACCTCGGAGAGGGCTGCGGTGTCGGGCCAGGTCGGCTGCTGCGCGGCCTCGAGGTCGGTCGCCGCTGCGTTGAGAGCGGCCAAGGCCTCGGCTCCCGCTGCGGCGCCCGTGATGCCCTGGCCGGCGGCGGTGTCGGTGGTCATTGTCACCTGTTCAGCGTAGACGCCGTTCGGGGGTGCTCCCGCCCGGGTCCGCATCCCGAAACCTCCTAGAGGGCAGTATGCCGTTGGGCCGGCTCCGCGGCGCACGCTCCGCGGGTGCCGCGGCCGTCACCGGACGGGGAACCTCACACGGGATCGGCCGGGTCGATGCCGTGCTCGAACGCGAAGCGGACCAGCTCGACCCGGTTGTTCATGTGCAGCTTGCCGAAGATGTTCTGCACGTGGTTCTGCACCGTGCGGTGCGAGAGGAAGAGGGCTGCTGCGATCTCCTTGTAGCCCATGCCGGTTGCGACGTACTTGAGGATCTCCGTCTCCCGGTCGGTCAGCTCCGGGACGGCGCGGCGGGGGTTGTCCTTCGGTGTCTGCGCCCGGACCCTGCGGAACTCTCCGAGCACCAGACCCGCGAGGCCAGCGGTGAAGACCGGCTCCCCCGCGGCCGTCGAGCGGACCGCCGCGAGGAACTCGTCCCGTCCCGCCGACTTGACCAGGTAACCGAGCGCGCCGGCCTTGACCGCGTCGAGGACGTCCTGGGCGTCACCGCTCGCCGACAGGATGAGGATGCGCGGGGAGCGGGAGTCCGCGGAGAGGGTGGCACAGACCTCGGGGCCGGTGAGACCGGGCAGGTTGAGGTCGAGGACGAGCACGTCGGGCTGCGTTGCCCTGCTCCGGTTGACCGCCGAGCGTCCGTCGTCGGCCGTTGCCACGACGTCGAAGCCCGCGTCCGCCAGATCCCGGGCCACGGCATCGCGCCACATCGGATGGTCGTCGGCGACGACGACGCGGATCACGGCGTCCTCCCTCATCTGCTCCTCCCGGACGGGACGCGGAGCTCCACGGTCGTGCCCCCGGTGGGCCCGGCTGCCACCGTGGCGCTCCCGCCGAGGTCCTCGACGCGGCCGGTGATGCTCGACACCACGCCGAGCCGCCCCTCGTCCCGCGCCTCGTCGAGGCGGCCCGGGGCCAGGCCCCGGCCGGAGTCGCGGATCGTCACGGCGACCTCCGGCCCGTCCTGGTCGACGAGCACCCAGGCCTCCGCACCGGCGCCGGCATGCTTGCGCACGTTGTCGAGGGCCGCCTCGACGGCCGCGAGGAGCTCGTCGCCGACCCGGCGCGGCAGGAGGACGGGCTCCGCCGGGGCGACCAGATGGGTCGCGTCACGCTCGACGTGGGCGAGCAGGGAGCGCAGGTCGGCGTCGCCGCTGACCGCACGGCTGACCTCGTCGAGGTCCGAATGGCTGACCAGAGCCCGAAGGATGCGCTCCTGCTCCCCCGCCATCGCCCCGAGCGCCGCGGCGTCACCACCGAGGTCCTGTGCGCGCCGGTTGATGTAGGCCAGCGTCTGGAGAACACCGTCATGGACGGTCCGGGCCAGCCGGTCCCGTTCGGCGCGGCCGGCGTCGCGGCGCATCGCCTCGGCAAGGGCAGCGTGACTGGCCCGAGCCAGATCGACGCAGTAGCCGAGGCACCCACCGAGGAGCAGGCCGAAGATCGAGTTCGTCACGGTGTTTCCCGTGGGCGCGATGACCTCGATGAAGGAGGCCGCCGCGACGGCCGCGGCGGCGATGACACCGCCCCGCCAGCCGCGAAGGATCGCCCAGCCGACGATCGCCGCCGACGGCCAGATCGAGGGGATCGTCTTGGCCCCTGCGGTGATCACCCAGTCATGGTCCACCAGGCGCGTCGCGAGGATCGCCCCGCAGCCGAGCGCGAGCTCGAGGAGGTAGGCCCGCTCGGTCCGAAGGGGGCGGACGGTCTGGACGACCGTCCAGACCGCGAGGACCGCGAGCACGGCGACCGCGAGCCGCAGGTCGGCCACGTCGCCCCGGCGGAACCACAACGAGTGGGCCGCATAGGCCAGGGCGAGCACCCGGAACACATCCACGGCTCGCCAGAGGCCACGCACGAGGGCGTGCTCGTCGGCGAGCGCTCCTGCGGACAGGAGCTGCTCGCGGGGCGGGTTGGCCCGACCGGTCCGCATGGGCGTCAGGACGCAGCCTCGGCGTCGCCGGGGCCGTCCGTCCCGGCGGTGCCGGTGCCGGTGCGCTCGGTGGTCGGGCCAGCCTCGGCGGTGTCAGGGTCGGTGTGAGGGTCGGTGTCGGGGTTGGTGTCGGGGTTGGTGTCGGGTGCCGCCCCGCCCGGCATCGCCGCCTCGTGGATCCCCCGCGCCTTGGCGCGGGCGGCTGCCACGAGGCGGTCCTTCATCGACGTGGCGTACATGTCGACGTACTCCTGTCCGGACAGGAGCATCAGCTCGTACATGACCTCGTCGGTGATGGAGCGCAGGACGAAGCGGTCGTCCTCCATGCCCTCGTAGCGCGAGAAGTCGAGAGGCTTGCCGATCCGCAGCCCGACCCGCATGATGCGCGGGGTGAGCTTCCCCGGGGGCTGGGCCTTGTCCGTGTCGATCATCGCGACGGGGATGACCGGCGCACCGGACTCCAGGGCCATCCGAGCCACCCCCGTGCGCCCGCGATAGAGCCGGCCGTCCGGCGACCGGGTGCCCTCCGGGTAGATGCCGAGCAGCTCGCCCCGTCGGAGGACCCGGAGGCCGGAGCTGAGGGCCGCGCTGCTCGCCTTGCCGCCGGAGCGGTCGACGGGAAGCTGGCCGACGCCCTTGAAGAAGGCCTTCGTGAGCCACCCCTTGATGCCGCGGCCCGTGAAGTAGTCGCTCTTGGCGAGGAAGGTGACCCGGCGCTTGACGATGAGGGGCAGGAAGATCGAGTCGGAGAAGGACAGGTGGTTGGACGCGAGGATCGCGGGCCCTTCCTCGGGCAGGTGTTCCTCTCCCTCCACCCACGGGCGGAAGAGCAGCTTGAGGATCGGCCCCAGGACGATCGTCTTCATGACCCAGTAGAACAAGCCCGCACCACCTCCCACGTCTGCCGCGAGCAGCCTACGACACTCGCGCCCGGCCGGTACGCCGTGCGAGGATCTGTGTCGTGAACGACCGGGACCTCGAGGCGGAGTTCGAGCGCATCGTCGCGGGGTGGGACTCCGAAGCTCCCGACCCGCAGGGACCCACCACGCGATCTTCCGACCCGGCCATCCCCGACACCTCCGCGCCGAGCACGTCGTCCGAGCAGCCAGCCGACCCCTCGGCGCCCGCGACACCCTCGCCACCCTCGCCACCCTCGCCACCCATGCCAGGTGGGCCGATCAAGGATGCAGGTCTGAACCTCCCGATCGCTCCGACCACCGCGCACGTCTGGCGGGGCTCCGAGCCCCTTCACGACGACGTGGACGACCTCCTCGAGTCGGTGGGCGCCGGTGCGGATGGTGCCAGTGACGACAGTCTCGCCGACGGCGACGAGGACCACTTCACGCCGCCGACCGAGATGGATCTGCCGACCGCTGAGGAGGACCCGATGTTCTGGGCCATCGTCGGCGGCCTCGGCGGCGGGACCCTGCTGCTCCTCTATGTCCTGTTCTTCGACCGCGGTGGCAGTGCCTGGTGGATCATCACCGCGATCACCATGATCGTCGTCGGGTTCGTCCTGCTCGTCCTTCGAGGCGGAACGGAACGGGACCCCTTCGACGACGGCACGAGGGTCTAAGCCGGTCGACTGGCGGCCCACGTCACGGCGAGTCGGGCAACACGTCGACCCAGATCGGGCGGTGGTCCGACGCTGCGGCGAGGTCCTCGACGTCGAGTCCGGCCCGCTCCGCCGCTGAGGCCGACCGGGTCCTCAGGTCGGCGCTTGCGAAGATCACATCGAGAGCGGCGTGCGGGCGGTCGGACGGAAAGGTGGGTTGCCCGTTCGACGCCAGGCCGAAGCGAGCGGCGAAGCGCGCGTACGCCTGCCCATCGGCTGCTTCGTTGAGGTCTCCGGCGACGAGCGTGCGCTGCAGCGGGCCCTCGAGGATGACGTCCGCGTGCTGGATGCGCTCGTCGGCGCGCAGGCCGAGGTGGACACTGACGACGGTCACGGGTGCGTGCCCGGGACGTGATACGAGCACGGACGCGAAGCCACGCGTCCGGTCGGGGAACCTGACTCGGAGACGACGTGCCGTGGTTGCGTGCACCCGCAGACGCAGTGTGGTCAGGACGGCCGTGCCACCCGTGCCCAGACGCCCCCCGGACCAGTAGAGCCCGCATGCCCGCGCGAAGGCCGGCAGGCGGAACTCGGTGGTGAGCCGCCGGGGCACCTCCTGCAGACAGAGGACATCCGGCTGCACGGCCCGCACGACCCGGACAGCGGCCGCACCGTCCGCTGTGAAGTCCTGCACGTTGTAGCTCATGACGCGGAGTGCGTCCTCGGGTCGGGACGTCCGGGCGACATCGGGCGACGGCTCGCCGTCCGGTGCCGGTGCGCCCGGCGGAGCTGCCGAGACCGCGGGCGAGGTCATCGCCCGGACCTGGCCAGCTCCGCAGCCCCGATCAGACCTGCATCGGCGCCCAGCTGGGCCCGGACGATGCGGGCCTCCGGACGGTAGCCCCGTCCCGGCAGCTGTCGCTTGAAGGCCTCACGCGCGGGCCCGAGCAGCAGCTCGTCGGCGGCGCTCACACCGCCACCGATGACGAACAGGCCCGGGTCGAACGCTGCCGCCAGGTTGGCCATGCCGACGCCCAGCCAGTCCCCGATCTCGGCGATCAGCTCCCGAGCGGTGGGGTCGCCCTCCCGCGCGGCGTCGGTGATGACCGGGCCGTTGAGCGCCGCCAGGTCGCCGCCCAGCCGACCCAGGAGGTCAGCCACGACGGGCGACCCGGCAGAGATCATCGCGCGCGCCTCGCGGACCAGGGCGTTGCCGCTCGCGTACTGCTCCCAGCAGCCCCGGTTGCCGCACTCGCACCGGGCCCCTCCGGGAACGATCTGCATGTGCCCGAACTCGCCCGCGATCCCGTGACGCCCCCGCTGGACCTGGCCGTCGATGATCAACGCGCCACCGATACCGGTGCCCAGCGTGATGACGATGACGTGGGACTCCCCACGGGCCGCCCCGAACGTCCGCTCCGCCCAGGCGGCCGCGTTGGCGTCGTTGTCCACGGTGACCGGCCAGGGGATGCGCCCGGCCAGCTGGGCGCGCAGTGGTTCCTGTCGCCACGACAGGTGCGGCGCGAAGAGGACGGTCGCCCGGTCCTCGGCCACGAAGCCCGCGGCCCCGATCCCGACTGCGACGACGTCCGCCGGGTCGACCAGCGCCAGCAGCTCCTCGACGCACGCCACGATGGTGTCCTCGACGACCGACGGCGACGTCGACCGGTGGGGGGTGTCCCGCCTGGACCGGTGCCTGATGGCGCCTCGATCGTCGACCACCCCTCCGGCGACCTTGGTGCCGCCGATGTCGATGCCGATGGCCAGGTTGCCGCTCATGGCGCGTCCCCCCCGTGGGAGGTCTCAGCGCCGGTCCGCCGGGGCACGTCCTCGCCCGCGCGGTCTCGCTGGGCCTGCGCCAGGTCACGCAGAGCGGTGGCCGCCAGGTCGACGATCTCGGCCACCTTCTCCAGGGAGTCGGGGCTCACCTGCTGGACGAAAGCGATGAGCTGGCAGACCGGGCACAACCGACAGGCGGCGGGCGGCGCCCCTCCGCACGTGCACTGCGAGGTGCTGCGAGCGCCGCCGTGCGCGCTCTCCGACCGTCCGGCTCCCGTGCTGGAGCCACCCCACCCTCGCTCTGCCAGCAGTTCCGCCAGCGCGGCGGCCTCGTCGGCCACCGATCCTGGCGGCCTCACGTGGGCCTCGTCCCTCGTCTCAGCCACGCGTCACGCCTCGGCGCGCTTCTTGAGCTCCTTGAGCGCCGTGTCCACGATGACCTTCTCGGCCTTGCGCTTGAGCAGTCCGATCATCGGCACCTTGACGTCGACCGTGAGCCGGTAGGTGACCCTCGTCGCGTCGCCGAGGCCCTCGAGCGTGTAGGAGCCGTTCATCGCCTTGAGGACGGTGGCCCGGACCAGGCTCCACGAGAGCACTCCGGTCCCGTCCTCGTCGATGTCCCACTCGTAGTCGAGGACGTACGTGTCCTTGATGGCGCCCGCGTCCAGGGTGAACTGGACCTGGTCCGCCCAGCCGTCGCCCTCCTCGGCGAGGATGGCGACCTGCTTGACCTCGCTCGCCCACTCCGGGTAGGCCTCGAAGTCCGCGATGATGTCGAGCACCTCCCCGGGGGACGCGTCGATGACGATGGAGGACTCCGTGCGATCGGCCATGCGCCGAAGGCTATCGCCTCGTCCGCACCGGTCAGGCTGAGCAACACCCCAACACCGCAACACCGCAACACCGGCGGCACGCGGTTGCGGGCCCGCTGACGGGAAGGACGTGCCGCCGGGTGGAAGATGGTCTCGACACGAGCCGGCTCGTGGACCGAGGAGGTGGTCACGGTGTGTTCCACGTCGCGTTCCGGTGCCGCCGCCGCCCGCCTACTCGCCGGTATCGTGCACCGAACAGTCGACCACCGACCGCCTGCGGAGGAGCCACAGTGAAGGACATGGACGTCGCGCGTCTCGCACCCGCGACCACGGAAGGGACGCTGGCCGACCTGCCGCAGCGGAACGCCGCAGCCTCGCCCGACGAGGCCGCGTTCTCCAGGAAGGAGTCGAGCGGGTCCTGGGGGCACGTCACCTGGTCGGAGTTCGCCGCCGAGGTGACCGCGCTCGCCAAGGGCTTCGTCGCCTCGGGCATCAAGCAGGGCGACCGGATCGGGCTGATGTCCCGGACCCGCTACGAGTGGACGCTGGTCGACTTCGCCGCGTGGACGGCCGGCGCAGTCGTCGTCCCCATCTACGAGACGTCGTCCCCCGAGCAGGTCGAGTGGATCCTCTTCGACTCCTCGGCCCGCCTCGTGGCCGTCGAGGCGGCGCGCCACCGTGAGATCGTCGAGCAGGTCCGGGACCGCGTGTCGGGCCTCGAGGACGTCTTCACGATCGACGACGGTGGCCTCGACCGCCTCAAGGCCGTGGGCGAGGGCGTCTCCGACGCCGCACTGGCGGAGGCGAGGTCCGGCCTGGACCGCTCCTCGGTCGCGACCATCATCTACACGTCCGGGACGACGGGCCGTCCCAAGGGGGTTCAGCTCACCCACGGCAACTTCCTCGACCTGACCGAGAACGCGATCGAGAAGCTCGGCGCTGTCGTGCTCACCCCCGGCTCCTCGACGCTGCTCTTCCTCCCCCTCGCCCACGTCTTCGCCCGCTTCATCGAGGTGCTGTGTGTCGCCGCGTCGGTGCGCATGGGCCACACCGCGGACGCGAAGGCGGTCGTGGAGGACTTCGGCACGTTCAAGCCGACGTTCATCCTTGCCGTCCCCCGCGTCTTCGAGCGCATCTTCAACGCCGCTGAAGCGAAGGCGGCGGCCGGCGGCAAGGACAAGATCTTCCACCGGGCGGCCACCGTGGCGATCGCCTACAGCGAAGCCCTCGACCAGGGCGGCCCGGGGCTCAGCCTCCGTCTCCAGCACGCGCTCTTCGACAAGCTGGTCTACGGCAAGCTGCGGGCCGCGATGGGTGGACAGGTGCGCTACGCGGTGTCCGGCGGCGCTCCCCTCGGCACGCGGTTGGGGCACTTCTTCCGGGGCATCGGGGTCAACATCCTCGAGGGCTACGGGCTGACCGAGACCACGGCACCCATCGCCGTCAACGTCCCGGACAAGGTGAAGATCGGCACCGTGGGTCCCCCGCTTCCGGGCACGTCCGTCCGCATCGCCGACGACGGTGAGATCCTCGTCAAGGGCGTCGGAGTGTTCAGCACGTATCACCAGAACGAGCAGGCCACCTCGGAGTCCATCCGCGACGGGTGGTTCCACACCGGTGACCTCGGAGACCTCGACGACGACGGCTACCTGCGCATCACCGGTCGCAAGAAGGAGATCCTCGTCACCGCGGGCGGCAAGAACGTCGCACCGGCCGTGCTCGAGGACCGGCTCCGGGCGCACCCGCTGGTCTCCCAGTGCATCGTCGTCGGTGACCAGAAGCCCTTCATCGGAGCCCTGATCACCCTCGATACCGAGATGTGGCCGCTGTGGGCCGCCTCGCACGGCCTCGAGAACGTCTCCATCGAGGAGGGCCGGAGCCACCCGAAGGTCCTCGAGGCGCTCCAGCACGCTGTCGACCGGGCGAACGAGGCAGTGAGCAAGGCGGAGTCGATCCGCAAGTTCGCCGTCCTGACCGACGACTTCACCGAGGCGAACGGCTACCTCACGCCCTCGCTGAAGATGAAGCGGAACATCGTCCTCAAGGACTTCGAGGACGAGGTGGACAAGCTCTACTCCTGACCGTCACGGGCGCTCCGTAGAGAGACGCGACAGTCTCGAGCGCCACGCCGCGACCAGCTCGCGCCGGTCGGTGCCGAGCACTGTCCTCAGGAAGTGATCCGTCACCGCCTCGGCATCCGAACGCCCGTGACCGGGGACCAGGGCGCCGCCGTTGACGGCGCGAAAGACCCGGACGAGCCCGTCGGTCCCATGACCCTCGACGATCGTGCGCGCGAGGAGGAGCGACAGACCGTAGGCGGCAGCGCGGCCCGCGGGACCCGACTCGAAGTCGCGAGAGGTCGGCAGGTCGGTCGGCAGGCCCTCCGCCCGGAGCCGCTCGACAGCGGACTGCACCAGGTCGCGCTCGGGAAGGTCCACGGTGCGGTACGCGATGAACTCCGCGAGGCCCTCCGACAGCCAGAGCGGTGGCTGCCGCAGGGACGAACGGCGCGTCGTGGCGTGCGTCAGCTCGTGTGCCATCACCACGTCGCGGCCGGGCCCGGTCAGGGCGGACCAGGCCGTCGGGACCAGGACGATGCGGTCGGCGCCGGCGGCACGCCCCGGTGCGATCGGCCCGTCGACCGCCGCAGCGATCCCCTCGAGGTCTGCCGCGGGGCGGCCGAGGAGCTGCGCGGCCTCGGCGTCGTCGGCCGGGGCGATCCAGACGGCCGGCTCCGTCGCCCCCAGCACCGCCGCGACCCGGCGACCAGCCTGGGCTGCTCGGCGGGCGATCTCGTCGGCCACGGTCTCGCTGCCCGAGGCCAGGACCAAGGTGTGGCCCGACCGCCGCACCACGAGTCCGGGCAGGTCCCAGGGTTGGGGACGGTCTCCGGGACGGGACCCGGTGAGAATGATCGTCTCAGCGGGCCGAGCCGGGTCCGCCCGGAAGCTGAGGTCGAGGGTGAAGGTCCGGGGCGAGGAATCGAACCCTCGCAAGCGGTAGTCGAACGTCGCCCGCATCGTCCAGCCCACCGCCACGCCGGCTTCGGCAGCGCCGGGGCGCACGGTCTCCTCCATGGACCGCAACCGCGTGTGTCCTGCTCCCATCGCCCGCATCCCGGCGAAGATCTGCTCCTGCTCGGCCCTGAGGGCACCGCCCGCGACGCCCGCCAGCCAGGTCCGGACGTCCCCCTTCGCCAACGCCGCGGTCCGGGCGCGGATCAGCCGCTCGCCTGCAGACGTCCGTGCCGCCAGCCACGCATCCGGTCCCACCGCAACTCGCGACGGGACGACGCGGCCCTGGGTCCACCCGGTCGGGACGGTTCGAGTCGGTGGCCCGGCGACTGCCGAACACCCGCTCGCCAGCGCCAGCGTGATCACGCCCGCGAGGGCCACTGCACGGCGGTCGGCGCGTCCCATCAGGTCATCGTGGCACGAGCCGACCCACTGATCAGACCGCTGCCCTCCCCAGTCGGATCGGCGTGCGGCCCGTCTCGGCCTCCGCACGCGCAGCGTTGGCGGTCTCGTGCGTGACGAGGCCGGCAGCGACCAACACGGACACGGCGCGGCGCTCAGCGCGGTCGAGTGGCAGACCCGTGTCGACGACGGGAGCACCAACCGGGATGGCCCCCAGGGCCGTCACCATGCAGTCAGCGCAGTGGACGTCCCTGACGGGGCAGGTCTGGCAGTCGATGAGCATCATCGGCTCCGCCCTTCTTCCTCGTTGCGAGCTGTCGGGAAACACGCTAGGGGCGACCACTGACACCGCTGGCACACCGGGCCTCGGCGACGGGAGGGGAAGCCGGCCACCACCCGCCGCGCCTCCGAAGCAGTGTCAGCCCAGCGGCATACGGTCAGCTCATGCAGGCGATCCAGGCGACTTTCGACGACCTCGGCACCCGCCTTGCGGACGTCACCTTCGTCGTGGTGGACCTCGAGTCGACGGGCGGTAGCCCGGAGCAGTGCGGCATCACCGAGATCGGCGCCGTCAAGGTTCGTGGCGGCGAGGTCCTCGGTGAGTTCCAGACCCTGGTCAACCCGGCCGAGCCGATTCCCGCCTTCATCTCGGTGCTCACCGGGATCACCGACGCCATGGTCGCCGAGGCGCCGCGGATCGACTCGGCGTTCCCTGCCTTTCTCGAGTTCGCGGCGGGGAGCGTCCTCGTTGCGCACAACGCCGGCTTCGACATCAGCTTCCTCAAGGCTGCGGCCGCTCGCACGAGGACCCCGTGGCCGGGTTTCGACGTGCTCGACACCCTGACCCTCGCACGTCACCTGGTCACCCGCGACGAGGCGCCGAACCACAAGCTCTCGTCCCTCGCCCGGGTCTTCGCGTCGAGGACGACTCCGGACCACCGGGCCCTGCACGACGCGCGCGCCACCGTCGACGTCCTCCACGGCCTCATCGAGCGCGTGGGCAACCTCGGCGTCCACACCCTCGAGGAGCTGGCCAGCTACACGTCTCGCGTCTCGCCGGTGCAGCGACGCAAGCGCTTCCTCGCCGACGCGCTCCCCCACTCGCCCGGGGTCTACCTCTTCAAGGACGCCGACGGCCGCGTCCTCTACGTCGGCACGAGCCGCGACATCCGGTCACGGGTTCGCACCTACTTCACCGCCTCCGAGCAACGGAGCCGGATGGCCGACATGGTCCGGCTCGCCCAGTCCGTCACGCCGGTCGTCTGCCAGACCGCTCTCGAGGCACAGGTGCGCGAGCTCCGACTCATCGACGAGCACAAACCGCGGTTCAACCGCCGGTCCAAGAACGCTCGACGGCTCCTCTGGGTCAAGCTCACGAGCGAGCGCTTTCCCCGGTTGTCGATCGTCCGGCACGTCCGCGAGGACGGTGTCCACTACATCGGCCCCTTCCGGTCGCGGCTCAACGCCCAGGCCGCCGTCGACGCGGTGCACGAGATCGTCCCGCTCCGGCAGTGCACCCAGCGCATCACCGGCAAGGAGTCCTCCTGTGCCCTGGCCGAGTTAGGACGGTGCGGGTCGCCGTGCACCGGCGCTCAGTCCCCCGCTGACTACGCCGGCCTCGTCGCCGACTGTGCCGCGCTGTTCGCCGGCGACGCCCGCGTCGGAGGCGACAAGCTGCGCGCGCGGCTCGAGGAGCTCGCCGCCCAGGAGCGGTTCGAGGACGCTGCGCGGATCCGCGACCGGTTCCTGCACCTGGTCCGCGGGGCAGCGCGGTCCCAACGCCTCGCACCCTTGACCAGCGCGCGGGAGGTCGTCGCCGCCCGACGACACGAGACCGGCGGCTGGGAGATCGTGTGCATCCGGTACGGCCGGCTGGCCGGCACGGTGGTCTGTCCCCGCGGGGCCGATCCCATGGTTCACGTCGAGACCCTCCGGGCCACCGCCGAGGTCGTCCTCGCTCCCCTGGTCGGCGCGGCGGCTGCCGGTTCGACTGCGGCGCTCGTCGAGGAGACCGAGATCCTGCTCCGCTGGCTGGAGACCCCCGGTGTCCGCATCGTCGAGCTCGACGGGTCCTGGACCTGCCCCGTCGGAGGCGCGGGGGCATTGCGCCACGAGCTCGAGCCTGCCGTGGCGGCCGCGCACGAGGTGGTCGGTTTCGACCGCGACGCCGGGCTCGAGAGCCCCCGGGCGAGGTCCCGCGCCCGCTTTCGAGGCGCGGGACAGCCGCGGGATAGGGTTGGGGCGTGATCACCGCCATCGTCCTGATCAACTGTGAGGTCAACCGCATTCCCGAGGCTGCGGAGGAGATCGCCGAGATCCCCGGCGTGTCCGAGGTCTATTCGGTGACCGGCGATGCCGACCTCATCGCCATGGTGCGCGTCCGCGCCCACGAGGATCTGGCGGACACCATCGCCGACCGCCTGAGCAAGGTCAAGGGCGTCGTCGGCACGTCGACCCACATCGCGTTCCGGACGTACTCGTCCCACGATCTGGAGGCGGCCTTCAGCCTCGGCCTGGACGGCGAGTAGCCGCCCCGACGCCCGCCGGTGGGCGGCTCAGGACCGCGAGACCTCGACCCACCGCTCGATGACCCGGGTGGCTGCCCCCGAGTCGATCGCTTCGCCGGCCCGGTCCATGCCGGCTCGCAGGTCGCGCTCGAAGGAGGTCTGGTCGTTGCCCGAGTCGCGCCCCGTGAGCGCGAGGGCGATCCCCGCGTTGAGCAGCACCGCGTCGCGGACGGCACCTGTCGCGCCGGCGAAGACGTCCCGCACGACCTGGGCGTTGTGGGCGGCGTCGCCTCCACGGAGGTCATCGGTCGGGTGCAGCTCGAGACCCACCTTGGTCGGGTCCACGATCCGCTCGCTCACCGCCCCCGCACGAACCCACCAGACCGTGCTCGTGGTGGAGACCGTCACCTCGTCAAGCCCGTCGTCGCCGCGGAAGACGGCCGCGTCCTTGCCGCGGCTGGCGAAGACGCCGGCGAGCAGCGGAGCCATGCCGGCGTCCGCGCAGCCGATCGCTGCATAGGTCGGCTGGGCGGGGTTGGTCAGGGGACCCAGGAAGTTGAAGGCGCTCCCCACTCCGAGCTCTCGGCGGGGAACGGCCGTGTGTCGGAACGAGGGATGAAAGGTCTGGGCGAAGCAGAACGTGATGCCCGCCTGGTGGACGATCTCGACAACTCGCTCCGGAGGCAGCGACAGGTCGATGCCGAGAGCCTCGAGGACGTCGGCGGATCCGGACGAGGACGAGGCCGCGCGGTTGCCGTGCTTGACGATGCGGATGCCGGCGGCGGCCGCCACGATGGAGGACATCGTCGAGATGTTGACCGTGTGGGCACGATCCCCCCCAGTGCCCACGATGTCGAGGCTGGGCCCTTCGACCTCGATCCGGTGGGCCCTCGAGAGCATCACCTCCGCGAGGCCGCGCATCTCCTCGACGCTCTCCCCCTTGGCCCGGAGGCCGATGAGGAAGCCCGCGATCTGGGCGGGCGTCGCCTCGCCGTCCATGATCTGCGACATGGCCCACTCGACCGCTGCGCGGTCGAGGTCACGACCGGCGACGAGGTCGGTGTAGATGGAAGGCCAGGACAGATCGGCGTCCTGCGTCATCACTCGGCGCGGCTCAGGCGGAGGCGGGCGCGCCGGCGCGTGCGAGCAGCGCGACCGCTGAGGTCAGTGCGATCGGGTCGAGCGGGTGGGGGACGGCGAGGTCCGCCATCGACCAGGCCGCGAGCCACGAGTCCTGAGGACGACCGGTCAGCACGATGATCGGCGGACAGTTGAAGATCTCGTTCTTGAGCTGGCGAGCGAGACCCATGCCGCCGACCTTGGCCGCCTCGCCGTCGAGGATGAGGATGTCGAAGTGCTGGCCCTCGACGGCGCTGACGACGGCCGCGGCCGTGGCGCACTCGAACCACCGAACCACCTCGACGTCCTTCGCGGGGCGGCGACCGACCGCGGCACGCACCGCGTCACGCGTCGTAATGTCGTCGCTGTAGAGCAGCACACTCACCTGGTGCGGGGGCGTCGGGCCGGGGCTCCCCGCTTTGGTCTCGGTGGCGATCTCGTTCGAGGCGGTCATGCTGTCGATGCTACCGGCCGCCCGCTTCCCGTCAGGCGTCGCCCTCCGGCGACCAGCCCAGGCCCCGCGCGTCCGGCGACCGGCCCCCCGTGCGGGAGGCAGCGCGGGCACCCTGGAAGGACGCCGGGCAGGCCCCTGAAGTGCGGCAACGTCACGAAATCATCAGGACCTGACCGAAAACCGGGGGTCGCTGGCACACGCATCGTGGATTATGGGAATAATGACCGACGTGGCGACAGCATCAGCAATACCTTCAAGCGCAGTAGCGACCGTGGGTCATGGACCGGCGACCCGCCCCAACATGGTTGCCGTCGGCACCATTGTGTGGCTCTCGAGCGAGCTCATGTTCTTCGCGGGGCTGTTCGCGGTGTACTTCCAGCTCCGATCGGTGCGGGGCGAGCTCTGGGCGGAGCAGGTGGAGAAGCTCAACCTCCCCTTCGCGACGATCAACTGCATCGTGCTCGTCGTCTCCTCGGTCTGGTGCCAGCTCGGCGTCTGGAAGGCCGAGCGTGGACAGAAGGCACGCACGGGGTCGCTGCTCGACATCAGGAGCTGGGGCATGCGCGAGTGGTACGTCCTCACGTACCTCTTCGGCTCCTTCTTCATCGCCGGCCAGGTGATGGAGTACGCCGAGCTGGTCCACGAGAACGTCACCCTCAGCTCCGACGCCTACGGCTCGGTCTTCTACATGGCCACCGGCTTCCACGGCCTCCACGTGACCGGCGGACTCCTCGCCTTCCTGCTCATCATCGGGCGCACCTTCACGACCCGGCGCTACACGCATGCCAACGCCACCGGTGCCGTCGTGACCTCGTACTACTGGCACTTCGTCGACGTCGTGTGGATCGCCCTCTTCGCGACCATCTACATCCTCCGATGACGGGGAGCTCGCCACGCCCGGCTCGCCCGACCAGCACCACTCGCACAGCACCGACGGACGACAGGACCTCACAGTGAATGCCTTGGCCGCACGCCGACGACACCCCGCCGCGATGGCGCTGCTCATTCTCGTCGGTCTGCTCATCATGGGCGGCGCATACTCCTTCATCGCCCCCAAGGACGCCAACGCCTCCGCGTCCGTCGCCACGGCCTCCGTGGACGAGGGTCAGAAGCTCTTCCTCGGCAACTGCGCGTCCTGCCACGGCACGAATGCCCAGGGCACAGCCTCGGGGCCCTCGCTCGTCGGAGTCGGCGCCGCAGCCGTCGACTTCCAGGTCGGCACCGGTCGCATGCCGATGGCCCAGCCCGCCGTCCAGGCGCCCCGCAACGAGGTCAAGTTCGACGAGGACGAGATCGCCTCGCTGGCCGCGTACGTCGCCTCGCTGGGCCCCGGGCCGGCCGTCCCCGATGAGGAGGCCACCACCGTCCTCGAGCCCGGCACGGAGGACAACAACCGCGCCATCGCAGAGGGTGGCGAGATCTTCCGGGTCAACTGCGCCATGTGCCACAACTTCGCCGGCGCCGGCGGTGCTCTCACCCGGGGCAAGTACGCCCCCGGACTGGACGGCGTCGAGCCGAAGCACATCTACGAAGCCATGGTCACCGGTCCGCAGTCGATGCCCGTCTTCAGCGACACGAACCTCGACCCCGAGGCCAAGCAGAAGGTCATCTCCTACCTGAAGGCGCAGGAGGACGCGACGAACGTCGGCGGCCTCACCCTCGGCAACCTCGGCCCGGTGTCGGAGGGCCTCTTCGCCTGGGTCTTCATGCTCGGCATCCTCATCGGTGCCGCAGTCTGGCTCGGCAAGAAGGCCGCATGACGCGCGGCATCCCCCACCGCCATCACCACACCGTCCGGATCATGAGCGACAGGACATCCAACCGATGAACGACAACCAGACCACCGCGGCACCGGTCGAGAGCAGCGCCCTCGTGCCTGCCTCCGGTGACGGTCAGGTCCTGCCGGCGTCGCTGGCAGCCGGACCGGACACGTTCGAGAACCCTGGTCTGCCGCCGCACGTTCACCGTGCCGCCGACATCGACCCGGCAGCCGCCAAGCGGGCGGAGCGCCAGGTGGCGACGATGTTCGGGATCTCGATGCTCGGTGCGCTGGTCTTCGTCGTGAGCTACTTCGCGATCCGTGACGAGGCGACGTTCTTCCTTCCCGGCGTCGGCAAGGCCAGCATCCAGAACGTCGTGCTGGGGCTGTCGCTCGGGGTCTCCATCCTCTTCATCGGTCTCGGCGCCGTGCACTGGGCCAAGACCCTGATGTCCGACGAGGAGATCGTCGAGGAGCGCCACGCCCAAGCCTCCACCCCGGAGGCTCGCGCCGACGCAGTGGCCGTCGTCAGCGACGGTGCCGAGTCGACCGGGCTCACGCGGCGCCCGCTGCTCAAGTACTCGCTCGGTGGTGCCCTGGGCCTGTTCGCGCTCCCCCTTGGCCTGCAGATCGCCGGCTCCCTCGGGCCGGTCACGGTCGGGGAGCTCAAGGAGACCCTGTGGGATCCCGAGCACAACGACGGTAAGCCGATCCGCCTGATGCGGGATCCCGAGATGACCCCCATCAAGCTGGAGGAGGTCACGAACGGCTCGGTCTTCCACGTGATGCCTGAGACGCTCCAACACTCCATCGACGAGCGACGCCACGTTCTCGAGGGCAAGGCCAAGGCCGCGGTCATCCTGATCCGCCTCGACCCGAACGACATCAAGGTCCAGAAGGCACGGGACTGGGGTGTCGACGGGGTCGTCGCCTACTCCAAGATCTGCACGCACGTGGGCTGCGCCGTCGGCCTCTACGAGCAGCAGACCCACCACCTGCTGTGCCCCTGCCACCAGTCCACCTTCGACCTGACCGAGGACTGCAAGGTCATCTTCGGTCCGGCCAAGCGTGCGCTGCCGCAACTCAAGATCACCGTGGACGACGAGGGGTACCTCGTCGCGCCCGAAGGCTTCGCCGAGGCCGTCGGACCGAGCTTCTGGGAGCGTAAGCGATGAGCGCCACCTACCAGCCCCGTCACGCCGCGGAACTGCGCGATGGCGACCGAGCGGCCGAGCAGCGGCGCGCTGACCAGAAGCCGCTCGGCGGCATCGCCGGCTGGCTCGACGACCGGACCGGCGCGGCGAAGGGCACCAGCTACCTGCTCAAGAAGGTCTTCCCCGACCACTGGTCGTTCATGCTCGGCGAGATCGCGATGTACTCGATGATCGTGTGCCTGCTGACGGGCGTGTTCCTGACCTTCTGGTTCGTGCCGAGCCAGTCCCAGGTCGTCTACGACGGCTCCTACGTCCCACTCCAGGGTGTCGTCGTCTCCGACGCCTACCGGTCGACCCTCGCGATCTCCTTCGACATTCGCGGTGGGCTCCTGATCCGCCAAATCCACCACTGGGCCGCCCTGATCTTCGTCGTCGCGGTGTTCGTCCACATGGCGCGGGTCTTCTTCACGGGCGCCTTCCGCAAGCCCCGAGAGATCAACTGGGTCTTCGGCACGATCCTGTCGCTGCTTGCCGCCATCGAAGGCTTCGCCGGCTACTCACTGCCGGATGACCTTCTGTCGGGCACGGGGATCCGAGCGATGAACGGCTTTGTCCAGTCCGCGCCCGTCATCGGTTCGTACCTGTCCTACTTCATCTTCGGCGGCGCCTTCCCCGGTGAGTCGATCGTCCCGCGTCTCTACTCGGTGCACGTCCTGCTCATCCCCGCGATTCTCGTGGCGATCTTCACGGCGCACATCCTCCTGGTGTTCGTGCACAAGCACACGCAGTACCCCGGGCCCGGCCGGACCAACAACAACGTCGTCGGCTACCCGTTCATGCCGGTCTACATCGCCAAGGCGGGCGGCTTCTTCTTCATCGTCTTCGGTGTCATCGCCCTCGTGTCGGCCGTCGTGACGATCAACCCGATCTGGGCTTACGGGCCGTACGACCCGTCGCCGGTCACCGCCGGATCCCAACCTGACTGGTACATGGGCTTCGCCGACGGGGCCCTCCGTCTCGTCCCGGGTTGGCTCGAGTTCGAGTCATGGGGCGGCTTCACGTGGAGCATGAACATCTTCCCGTTCTCGCTCATCCTGCTGCCGGCCATGTGGACGCTCATCGGGATCTATCCCTTCGTCGAGAAGTGGGTCACGGGTGACAACCGGGAGCACCACCTGCTCGACCGTCCGCGCAACGCCCCCACCCGCACCGCGATCGGTGTTGCCGGCATCGTGATGTACGCGGTGTTGATGTTCGCTGCGGGCAACGACCTCATGGCGATCAAGCTGCACCTGTCGATCAACGACATCACCAACGCGCTGAGGTTGCTCTTCTTCATCGGCCCGCCGATCGCCTTCTGGATCACCAAGCGGATCTGTCTCAGCCTCCAGCGCGCTGACCGTCAGAAGGTTCTGCACGGCCGCGAGACGGGCACCATCTGGAGGCATGCGGATGGTCGCTTCGAGGAGATCCACGCGCCGCTCACCCCGGCGGAGCGGTGGCCGCTGGTGCAGCACGAGGTCTTCGAGCCGTTCCAGGTCACCCACGAGGTGGATGCCAACGGAGTCGCGCGGCCCGCAGCCCGCAAGGACCGCCTGCGCGCGAAGCTCTCGCACTTCTACTTCCGCGACCGGGTGCCCGTCGCCACTCCGTCCGAGCTCGAGGCGGCACACCATGCGCACGACGTCGAAGCGGCGCACGAGGAGATTCTGGAGCCCGAGGCGATCGAGCCTGCCGGGCGGCCCTGAGATGTCCTGATCGCTCCATGAGGAGGCCCCACCACGGCAGCCGTGGTGGGGCCTCCTTGCGCGGCGCTACCCCTCGAGGTCGTGGGGCGCCGCGCAAGGTCACACCGGGCGCCCTGGCAGCCGAGGCACTCCCCGGCGTGCGAGACTCCCCTGGTGCAGCACCTGAGTGACGACCAGTTCGAGTCAGCGGTGTCGGACGCGCTCGACAGCATCCCGCCGCAGCTGGCCCAGGCCATGGACAACGTCGTCGTCCTGATCGAGCAGGAGCCGCCCCCGGAGGACCCCGACCTCCTCGGGGTCTACGACGGCACCCCCCTCACCGAGCGGGACGGATGGTGGGCCGCAGGTGCGCTACCAGACCGGATCACCATCTACCAAGGCCCGCTGGAGCGCATGTGCGGCTCCGAGGACGAGCTTCGCGACGAGATCGCCATCACGGTCGTGCACGAGATCGCGCACCACTTCGGCATCGACGACGAGCACCTGCACGAGCTGGGGTGGGGCTGAGCCGAGCGAAAGCATCGCGACTGGGGTCTTTACCGGACCGGCGGTCCGGGTTACGGTCGAAGAACAGTCACCACAGGATCGGACGGAGGTGCTATCCAATGTTCTCTCCCAGACGATCGCACCGAGAGCCCGAGGGGCCGTGACATCCTGAGGTCTCCGTGAGGGGGAAGGATCACTGATCCTTCCCCCTCACGCATGCCTGGGCGACATGGCGAAGCCCCCGCGAGCGACCGCAGGGGCTTCGAGCTGGGTGGTGACGAGTCAGATGGAGTACTTGCCGGAGAAGGACTCAAAGACCCAGAGGACCGTGGCGACGACACCGAAGAAGGCGCCGATGATGAAGAGCCACCAGCCGATCGCCAGACCCGCAAACATGATGGCCCCGGCGCCGGCCAGCCAGAGCGGCGTCCAGGAGCTGGCCACGAAGTAGCCGTAGTTGCCCTCCGCTTCCTCGATCTCCCCGCTGGCGTTGTCCTCGGGGCGGAGGGGCAGCTTCTTGCCGGTCATCCAGAAGTAGAAGCCGGTCAGCAGGAACAGACCGGCGGTCAGGGTGAGGGCGACGACACCGATCGGCTCCTTCCAGTCCGACCAGAAGCCGTAGACCAGGGTGACCGGGGCGAAGAACGCGAGCAGGTAGAAGAACAGCTTGGTCTCGACGCGCATCGTCACTCTCCCTTGGGCTCGTGGGTCGTCGAACGCGTCGTGGGGGTCGCGTCGAGGTCCGCCGGGCCCATCACCTGGACGAGTGTCCCGCGGTCCGGCACCGGCCGGGCGCCGGGAGCGGCCTCCGGGTGGTGCAGGTCGAACGCGGGACGCTCAGAGCGGATCCGGGGCAGCGAGGTGAAGTTGTGCCGCGGAGGCGGGCAGGAGGTCGCCCACTCCAGGGATGCTCCGTAGCCCCACGGGTCGTCGACGCCGACGAGCGGCGCCTTCTTCCACGTGCGCCAGACGTTGTACATGAACGGGATCATCGAGGCCCCGAGCAGGAGTGCACCGATGCTCGAGACGATGTTGCCCGTCTGGAAGTTCTCTTCCGGCAGGTAGTCGGCGTAGCGGCGGGCCATGCCCTCGATGCCGAGCCAGTGCTGGATGAGGAACGTCGTGTGGAAGCCGAGGAACAGCATCCAGAAGTGGATCTTGCCGAGCTTCTCGTTGAGCATCCGGCCGGTCAGCTTGGGCCACCAGAAGTAGAAGCCCGCGAACATCGCGAAGACGACCGTGCCGAAGACGGTGTAGTGGAAGTGCGCGACGACGAAGTAGCTGTCGGAGAGGTGGAAGTCGAGGGCCGGGCTGGCGAGGATGACGCCGGTGAGGCCGCCGAAGAGGAAGGTGACGAGGAAGCCCATCGCCCAGAGCATGGGAGTGTCCATCGACACCTTGCCGCCCCACATGGTGCCGATCCAGTTGAAGAACTTCACCCCGGTCGGCACCGCGATGAGCATCGTCATCACCGCGAAGAACGGTAGGAGGACCTGGCCAGTGACATACATGTGGTGGGCCCACACTGCCGTCGAGAGCGCCGCGATGGCGATCGTTGCGAAGACGAGCGTCTTGTAACCGAAGATCGGCTTGCGCGAGAAGACCGGAATGACCTCGCTGATGATCCCGAAGAACGGCAGCGCGATGACGTAGACCTCTGGATGCCCGAAGAACCAGAACAGGTGCTGCCAGAGCATGGCACCGCCGTTCTCGGGGTCGAAGATGTGCATCCCGAAGCGCCGGTCACCACCGAGGGCGAAGAGCGCCGCGGCAAGGATCGGGAAGATGATCAGGATGAGGATCGAGGTGATCAGCGTGGTCCACGTGAAGACCGGCATCCGGAACATCGTCATGCCGGGGGCGCGCATGCACACGATGGTGGTGATGAAGTTGACGGCGCCGAGAATCGTGCCGAAGCCGGCGAAGGCGAGGCCGAAGACCCAGAGGTCACCGCCCAGTCCCGGGCTGTAGCTCTCGGTGGACAACGGTGTGTAGGCGAACCAGCCGAAGGACGCCGCGCCCTGGGGGGTGAGGAAGCCGGCCGCTGCGATGAGACCACCGAAGAGGTAGAGCCAGTAGGCGAACATGTTGAGTCGCGGGAAGGCGACGTCGGGCGCACCGATCTGGAGCGGCATGAGCGCGTTGGCGAAGCCTGCGAAGAGCGGGGTCGCGAAGAGCAGCAGCATGATCGTGCCGTGCATCGTGAACAGCTGGTTGAACTGCTCCTTGGTGTCCACGACCTGCAGGCCCGGGGAGACCAGCTCCGCACGGATCAGCAGGGCCATGATCCCGCCGACGAGGAACCACACGAAGGCGGTGATGAAGTAGAGGTTGCCGATGACCTTGTGGTCGGTCGTCGTCACCCATTTGACGAAGGTCCGACCCTTGATCTCGGAACGGGGCGTGATCGGCGCTCGGGTGCCCGGCGCGGAGCCCGTGGTGCTGCGGTCTGCGGTCGTGGTCATCAGTTGCTCCCGGTGCGAGCAGGTTCGGGGATCAGTTCGGCGTCGCCCTCGACGAGCTCCTCGCGGCTGGCGTCGACCGGCAGCTGGCCGGTCTGGCCGAGCTCGGCGAGGCGCGTCATCTGCTGGTCGTACTCCTCCTGGGAGACGACCTTGACCATGAAGAGCATCTCGGCGTGGTAGGCGCCGCAGAGCTCGGCGCACTTGCCCTGGAACTCTCCGGTCTGGGTCGGGACGATCTGGAGGCGGTTGGTCTTGCCGGGGATCATGTCGAGCTTGGTCATGAAGGCAGGGACCCAGAAGCTGTGGATGACGTCGCGGGAGTTGAGCACGAACTGGACCCGCTGGTTGACCGGCAGGTAGAGCACCGGCATCTTGTCGCGGGCGCCCTCCGCACCGGTCAGCTCGGTGTGCACGCCGGTCTCGTAGACGTCGGAGTCGACGTAGTTGAAGTCCCAGCTCCACTGCTTGGCGACGACGCTGATCGTCACGTCGGGGGTCTTGCTGTTGTCGGTGAGGGCCGCCTCGTCGCGGGCTGTGTAGTAGAAGAAGACGGCGACCATGAAGATCGGGATGATCGTGTAGAGCAGCTCGACGGGCACGTTGTAGCGGAGCTGGACCGGCAGCGTGTCGTCGCCCTTGCGGCGCCGGAAACGCACGGCCGCATAGAGCATGAGACCCCACGTGATCACGCCGACGGCGAGGACGGCGATCCAGGCGCCGACCCAGAGGTCCGTGACCCGCTCTCCGCTGTCGGAGATCGCCTGGGGCATGAAGCCGTTGGAAACCTGACCCTGGCAACCGGCCAGCGCCAGGGCGCTCACCGCCACCAGACCCGCTACGCGTAGGCCCCTGCGTCGGCCGGACGTCCGTGGCGTCGCGGTCATCACCGGGGTGTCTTCGTGCTCAGGCACCAGGTGCACCTTTCATTCCGTCTCCACACCATACAAAGCAAAAAGGGCATCGCCCAGAGAACACGGGCGTGCTCAATGCCGAACCCTACCGCCATGCCCCCCGTCATGTCGGGATGGGTCCAGATAACGTTGCAGCGTGGCGAACGAGTCTCCCAGCCTGCCGCTGCAGCGGCGCCTTCTCGACGCCGCCACGGGCCCACTCCATCCGGTCGCCCGCGACACCTTGGCCGCGGCGCTGGAGGCGGGGTGGGCGGACCCCTCGCGCGTCTACGCCGAGGGCCGGCGGGCCGGCGCGCTGCTCGCCCGCGCGCGCGAGGTCGTGGCGGAAGGGCTGGGTGTCAGGCCCGGGGAGGTGAGCTTCCTGCCGAGCGGGCCCACCGCGCTGGCGCGGGCGGTGGAGGGCGTGCTGTATGCCGCTGAGCGCCGTGGCGCTCGGACCGTGGCCTCCGCGGTGGAGCACTCCGCGGTCCTCGTGCCGGGTCGGGCGAGGGCGGCCCGTTCGGGCGCGCCGGAACGCTTCGCCGAGGTGCGGGTCACCCCGAGCGGCGCCGTCGACCTCGACGCCTGGGCCGAGGCCGTCTCCGCGCCGGGCACGGTCGTCGCGGTCCTCCAGCACGCCAACGGCGAGGTCGGGACCCGGCAACCGCTGCAGGAGGCTCGGGCGCTGAGCCGGCCCAGCGGCATACCTCTGGTGGTGGACGCGACGGCGTCCCTGGGTCGGGACGCCGTCCCCACCGCCTGGGACGTGCTCGTCGGCGACGCCCGCTCCTGGGGCGGACCCCCGCTCGGGGTCCTCGTCGTGCGGGAGGGCACCCGCTGGCACTGGCCCGACGCGCGGGCCGATGTCGAGCACGGACGCACCGACGTCACGCCGTGGGTTCCGCTCGCCCTCGCGGCGGCGGAGGCATGGCAGCAGACCGCCGCCGCACGAGAGAGCGACGCCGCCGAGGCGCGGACGCTGGTCGACCGACTTCGGGCAGCAGCCTCGGCGGTGCCCGACACCGAGGTCGTCGGAGACCCCGTCGACCGGCTCCCCCACGTCGTCACCTTCTCGAGCCTCTACGCCGACGGGGAGGCGCTCGTCGGCGCCTTCGACCGGCAGGGCCTCTCCGTGGCCAGCGGCTCGGCCTGCACCTCGAGCACCCTCGAGCCGAGCCACGTCCTGGCCGCGATGGGCGCGCTGACCCACGGCAACGTCCGGGTGACGCTCCCCCTCGCGTCGGTGAGCCCCGACCGGGCCGAGGACGTCGACGCGCTGTGCGCGCTGCTCGCACCGACGATCGAAGCCGTGCGCGCCGAGCTCGGGGTGGCCGGGTTGTGAGCACCCCCGAGGCCCCCGAGGCCCCCGAGACCCCCGAGACCCCCGAGACCCCCGAGGACCGAGAGGCACCCGACCGCGTCGTCGACGCGCGCGGGATGCGGTGCCCGCTGCCCGTGATCGAGCTCGCCCGGCAGGTCACGGAGTGGGCGGCTGCGGGTCGGGTCATCGTCCTGGCCACCGACCCGGCGGCGGCCCACGACATCCCAGCGTGGTGCCGGATGCGCGGTCACCGGTTCGTCGAGGAGCGTCCTGCCGGCGACCACACCGTCTATGTCGTGGACGTCCTCGAGTCGTGAGCAACCGCCACGCCGGTGGCGGAGAGTGCCCGCCTCAGGCCCACGCCGCCGGAAGCGGGGCCTCCAGCGCGACGGCGAGCAGTCCGCGGTACTCCTCCCGGGGCACCTCGGTCACACCGAGGGTCGCCAGATGGTCGGTCCGCCACTGGACGTCGATGAGCCGGCGAGGGTCGCCGTCCTCCGCGAGCAGGTCGTGCAGCCCCACGAGGGCGACCTTGGAGGCGTCGCGCGCCGCATGGAACATCGACTCCCCGGCGAAGAGGCCACCGATGGCGACGCCGTAGAGGCCACCGACGAGCCGGCCGTGCTCCCACGCCTCGATCGAGTGGGCCCAGCCTGCCTCGTGCATGCCGACGTAGGCCTCGACGATTCGGGGCGTGATCCACCGGCCGGTCCGCCTGGGGTCCGCGCAGGCGAGGACGACCTGCTCGAACGCGGTGTCGACCCGCACGTCGAAGCGGGACAGGGACTTCCGCAGCGACCGGCTGACCTTGACGTCGCCTATCCGGAGGATGCCGCGGGGGTCTGGCGACCACCAGCCCAACGGCTCCGCACCGTGCTCACCGATCCCCATGGGGAAGGCGCCGACGGTGTAGGCCTCATAGAGGGTGGCCACGTCGAGGTCGGCGCCGATGCCGATCAGCTCCTCGCCGGGTGGGACCCGGTCGAGGTCGAAGTCCCACGGGGTGGGCGGCGGTGGGGTGGGCACGCAGGGCCGTCCTCGTCAGGCGGCGACAGCTGGACGGCAGGGGTCCACGGGTCAGGGCCGCTCACACTCGATGTGGGGCCCGATCTCGGCCGCTGAGTCGTCCCCGTAGGCCTCGGCCAACCGGTCGAGGAAGTGGGCCTTCCTCAGGGAGTACTCCTGCGTTCCGACCGTCTCGATGACGTACGTCGCGAGCATCGAGCCGAGCTCGGCGCATCGTCGCACCGGCAGGTCGGCGGCCAGCCCGGTGAGGAACCCGGCCCGGAAGGCGTCCCCGACACCGGTGGGGTCGGCCTTGCGGACCTCGCGCGCCGCGCCCACGTGGAGGGGCTCCTCGCCGCGCACCCGGACGACGACGCCGGCCTTGCCCTGTGTCTTGACCTGGACGCGCACCCGGTCGGCGAGCTGCTCGTCGCTCCAGCCGGTCTTCTGGCAGGCGATCCCCGCCTCGTACTCGTTGGTGAACAGGTACTCGGCGCCGTCGATGAGCCCGGCGATGCCCTCGCCGTCGAGGAACGCGAGCTGCTGCGAGGGGTCCGCGGCGAAGGGGATGCCCCGCGCGCGACACTCGTCGGAGTGTCGCTGCATCGCGAGCGGGTCGTTCGCGCCGATGACGACGAGGTCGAGTCCACCGACCCGCTCGGCGACCGGGGCGAGCTCGATGTCCCGCGCCTCCGCCATGGCCCCGGTGTAGAAGGTCGCGATCTGGGCCATGTCCTGGTCGGTGGTGCAGATGAACCTTGCCGTGTGCTGCGACTCGGAGTAGTGGACCGACTGGCAGTCGACGCCGTGTCGCTCGAGCCACGAGCGGTAGTCGGTGAAGTCCTCACCGACGGCGCCGACGAGGATCGGCCGTTGGCCCAGCGAGGCCATCCCGAAGGCGATGTTGGCCGCCACCCCGCCACGTCGGACCTGGAGGTCCTCCGTGAGGAAGGAGAGGGAGATCTTGTCGAGCTGCTCGACGACGAGCGAGTCGGCGAACAGTCCTTCGAAGGTCATCAGGTGGTCGGTGGCGATGGAACCGGTGATGGCGATCTGCACAGGGGAAACCTAGCGTGCCGGCGCGGGGGTGCGCCGATGCGCAGGCCGGCGCCGACCGGTCCCCCGCCGCTCCAGGTGGGCCACGCACTGACTCGGAGCGACCAGCGGGTCGAGCCGCGTGACGCCGAGGGGTGCATCGACGGCCTCGAGCAGGCCCTCCATGAGGCCACGGTGGACCGCGCAGACGACATCGAGGTGTCGGGTGGCCACCTCGAGGAAGGGGCAGGAGCTGACATCGATCCGGACCTCGCCGGCGTCGTCGACCGAGGGACGGGACTCGAACCCCATCCCGGCCAGCGTGTCGACGACGAGCGCGGCGGCCTCCACAGCCGTCGCGGGGTGGTCCCGACTCACCGCGGCGGCCCTGCCGAAGGCTCGGCCGGCGTCCGCGGCGGTCCGGGTGGGGTCAGCGGCGCTCGTGCCGACATGGGCCGCGAGGATCTCCGCGAGCAGCCGGTAGCTGCGGTGGGCGGTCCGCGGCGGGGCCACGGCGAGGTAGTGGGTCCGCGGGCGACCCGGCAGGGTGCGCTCCTCACGCTCGCGCGAGACGACCCCCGCATCGCACAGGGCCTCCAGATGGAACCGGGCAGTGTTCGGGTGGGTCCCGAGACGAGTCGCCAGCTCCGCGGCGGTGACGGGGCCGGGCGCTTCCCGCACTGCTGCGAGGACGCGGGCTCGGGAGGGACCGAACTGCTGCCCCTCGTCGGCCGGGTCAGGCGGCGGGATGCTCACGTGCTCGATCGTCCCACGCGCCGAGGCCGCGATCGCGCAGCCGTGCGCCGAGCCAGTCGACCGCCTCGACCCCGACGAAGGTCTCTCCCCCGGCCCGGACCGTCGGGACGGTCCCTCCGAGCTCGCGCCACTGCGAACGCCAGTCCCGCACCAGGTGCCAGGCTGCGCTGGAGATGGGACCGCCCGTGACGTCGCAGGCGTGGCCCCAGCGCCACACGGGCTCACACGTGGACGTGCCCTTGCGGAGGTCCTCGGCGAGGAGAGCCCGCAGGGTGCGGGCGTCGTCGAGGTCGACCGACTGCTCCCAGAAGGCCTCGAAGAGCGTGCGCCGGACGGGCCGGGCGACGCCACTCGCATACGCCTCGGCATAGGCCGACGTCGCAGCCCCGGTGAACGGCGCGTGTCCGTTGGTCGTGTGGGGCAGCGTCTCCCCCGGCAGCAGGTGTCCGAGCACCTGCTGGACCTCGCGGTGCACCGTCTGGAGACGCTCGGCGTGATCGGCCGGAGTGAGGTGGCGCCACCGCTCGTGCTGGACGGTGCGCCAGTCGACCGCGACACCGTCGTCCGCGAGGGCTTCGGTGCGGCGCCAGGCGAGGTGGCTCCAGGGGCAGGTGAAGTCCCCCCAGGCGGTGATCTCGGTGATCTCGGTGACCTTGGTGACCTTGGTGACCTTGGTGACCTCGGTGGTCCCGATGACCTCGTTCTCTCGCGGTGCCATCGCCATCGGCTCTTCTCCTCTCACGATCCCCCGGTCTAGAGTGTTTTTACAACTTCGTTGTGAAAACCTCAAGAGGTGAGCTCATGACCTACGTGATCGGCAGCCCGTGCATCGATGTCAAGGACCGGGCCTGCGTCGAGGAGTGCCCCGTCGACTGCATCTACGAGGGGCAGCGGTCGCTCTACATCCACCCCGACGAGTGCGTCGACTGTGGCGCCTGCGAGCCGGTGTGTCCGGTCGAGGCGATCTTCTACGAGGACGACCTGCCCGCCGAGCTGCAGCCGTACCTGCAGGACAACGCGGACTTCTTCGAGGAGACCATGCCTGGGCAGGGTGAGCCGCTCGGTTCTCCGGGGGGCGCTGCGGCCCTCGGCCCGCTCCCCTTCGACACACCGCTCGTGGCGTCCTTCCCGGCCCGCGAGACGGAGTGAGCCGGATGGGCGCCCACCGGCACCCGTCCCGTCGGACTACTGCTCGGTAGGCCTGTCCGGTTCCGACCGGCGCGCCTAACGTGGGCGGTATGGCAACCGCGACCGTTCCGACCCCGCCCGAGCTGCTCGAGTTCCCGACCCCGCGCGACGGGCTCGACAGCGGCAGCGTCGGCGAGCTCGCCGACGACTGCCGAGCCATCGACCTGCCGGAGTTCGCGCCCCTGGCACCACGGCAGCAGCATGTCGACATCGACGTGCCCGAGGGCGCCGCCTCGATGGTCACCGATCTCGACGACTACGGATTCTGACCCGGCGACGCGCCGGAGGGAGCCTCGCCGCGGCACGGCGCCCAGCGACATCCGCCAGGTATGACGAAGGGCCCAACCACCCGGTGGGGCCCTTCGTCAGGATGGTCGGGCGGACTCAGCTGAAGGAGTCGCCGCAGGCGCAGCTGCTGCCGGCGTTGGGGTTGTCGATCGTGAAGCCCTGCTTCTCGATCGTGTCGGCGAAGTCGATCGTCGCACCCTCGAGGTAGGGCGAGCTCATCCGGTCGACGACGACCTCGACCCCGTCGTAGTCGCGGACCAGGTCACCGTCGAGCGTGCGCTCGTCGAAGTAGAGCTGGTAGATCAGGCCCGAGCAGCCACCGGGCTGAACGCCCACGCGGAGGCGCAGGTCGTCCCGGCCCTCCTGCTCGAGCAGGCTCTTGACCTTCGCCGCCGCCACGTCGGTGAGGATCACACCGTGGGCGGGAGCCTCGGTCTGGACCTCGGCGGAAGCGTTCGTCTCGACACTCATGTGCTGTCCTTCGCGTCATGGAGCATGGGTCTCGAGTGACAACCCAAGCGGAGTCGGAAGTGTTCCCGATGTCCCAAGGATACGTCGCTCCGCGCGACATGCACGCATCGCGGCCCCCGACGTGGACACCAGAGGGCGTCGTATGCCGCTGGGCCCGGACCGCGACCGCAGCCAGGTTGCGCTCCGGCGGGCTGGGTCGCAGCGCCTCCGGCGGACTCGGCCCGGATCAGGCTCCGGGGGGCGACCAGGTCCGCGCCACGCGCGCCACGCGCGCGGCGAGCGTGCCCGACGGGTCCTCGAGGGCCGCCTCGAGCTGGTCGGCCCGCTCGACGACCGGGTAGACGCCGGCGAGCCCGGCGGACAGCGCGTCCCTGCGGCCCAGCTCGGACCGGCCCGGCACGGCGACGACGGGGACTCCCCCGCGAGCCGCCGCCTCGGCGACACCGACGACCACCTTGCCGTGCAGCGACTGCCCGTCGAGGGACCCCTCCCCCGTGAGAACGAGGTCTGCCTCGGCGACGTGGGCCGCGAAGTCCACTGCATCGAGGACGGCTTCGATGCCCGAGACCCGCCGCGCGCCGAGGAGGTGGAGCGCGTAGCCGAGTCCGCCGGCGGCGCCGGCACCCGGCTCTCGCTCCGGCCGGATGGCCGTGCCCGTGAGCAGGTCCTTGGCCGGTGGGCGCACCCGGGCGACGACGCTCGCGAAATGGCCGAGCGCCCCCTCGAGAGCCTGGGCCTGCTCCTCGGTCGCACCCTTCTGCCGGGCGAAGACCGCGCTCGCACCCTTGAGGCCGAGGAGCGGTGAGTCCACGTCACTGGCGATGACCAGGTCGACGGAGCGGAAGCGGGCACGCGCCTCGTCGAGACCGGTGAGGTCGTCGGCCGTTGTCGCCGACAGGGCGAGGCCACCGATGGCGAGCCGCTCCCGCGAGCCGACACCGAGGGCAGCGAGCAGGCCCGCTCCGGCGTCGTTGGTACCCGATCCCCCGAGCCCCACGACGATGCGGCGGGCGCCCAGCTCCAGCGCGGCCCGCACGAGCTCACCGACGCCGAAGGTCGAGGTGCGCGTGGGATCCCGCTCGTCGGTGGCGAGCAGGTGCAGCCCGGCGGCCTGGGCGCACTCGATGTAGGCGACCTCGTCGGCGATGAACACGGTCGCCGGGACGGGACGCCCGTAGGGGTCGGACACCACGAGGGCGTGCAGCTCGCCGTCGAGGTTCGCGGCCAGGACCTCGATGAAGCCGGGCCCGCCGTCGGACAGCGGGACGAGCTCGAGGCGGTCGTGCGGAGCGGTGCGGAGCCACCCCTCGGCCATGGCGGCGGCGGCCTGCCCGGCCGTCAGGGTTCCGGTGAAACAGTCCGGGGCGATGAGCACGTGCACGACCCGCATCCTCCCACCATCGAGAGAGCAGTTCGCGACACCCTCCCCCGCGATCGAGAGAGCCGCTGGCGACGCAGGTGTCGCGAACTGCTCTCTCGATCTGGGTCAGGGCAGGAGGAGCGCCGAGTCACCGAACTCGTGCCAGGCGTAGTGCGCTGCCACGGCCGCGTCGTAGGCCTGCTGCGTGAGGTCGGCACCGGCCACCGACTCGACGAGGAGCAGGTGGGAGGCGTCGGGGTTGTGCCAGCCCGTGACCAGCCCACCCACGACCCGCACCGGCCGGTCCGGCGAGATGACGAGGTCGGTCCAGCCGGCTGCTGCCCGGACCACCCCGTCCGCGCCGGTGGCCGACTCGATGGCGCGGGTGGCCGTCGTCCCGACCGCGATGACGCGGCCCCCGACGAACCGCGCGGCGTTGACGACGGCTGCAGCCGACGCGGCCACGGCGAACCGCTCGGGCTGCGGCGCCTCGCCCGCCTCCTGGGAGGACAGCCCGGTGTGGAGCGTCACCGGGACGACGTGCACGCCGCTCGCGACCAGTCGGGTCACGAGATGCGGCGTGAAGGGTCGCGCCGCGCTGGCCATCTCGGCGCTGCCGGGCACCACCCCGAACACCGTCTGGTAGGCCTCGAGCGGGAAGCGGCCACGCAGGTAGCCGTAGGCGATGGGACGTCCACTGGTCTCGAGCAGCCGGCCGAGGTCGCCACCCCGGGGGCCGTCGGGCACCGTCTGAGGATGGTGCGCGGCGGCTCGCCAGAGCCGGTTCCCCTGCCCCGTCGGCGACGAGCCAGCCTCTGGGTAGGGCGTCAGCAGGCTCAGGCGCACGGCCGCACGGCGGTGGCGCCGGCCGCCGAGGGCGAGCTCCACGACGTCCCCCGGCCGGGCGTCGAGGATGGGACGCGAGGCGTCCGGAGCGGCGCGCAGCTCAACGACCCAGGAGCCGTCGTCGAGCTCGCCGCCGACGTGCACGACGAGCCGCCCCCGGCCGGCGACGAGTCCATCGAGCTCCCCGTTGGTCGTCGCGGAGTTGTTGACCACCAGGACGTCCCCGGGCCGCACGTGCTCCGGGAAGGAGCGGAACGTCGCGTGCTCCAGCCTCGTCGTGCCTCCCTCGCTCGCAGCGACGAGGAGGCGGACCTGGTCCCGGTCCAGCCCTCTGGACTCGGGCGGGGCATCCGCGGTCAGGTCGTCGGCGGCCCGGAACCTCGTCGCCGGGGTCCGGGTGAGCTCAGCCGTCATGAGACCGCCCCCGCGCGACCGGCTCTCGCGGCCACCAGCTCGGCTGCGCGATAGCGTCCGCTCGCCGGGCGGAGGTCGAGGAGCTCGAGGATCGCCGGAACCGCGATCTCGTCCGGCAGGGGACGATCGGAGATGTCCTCACCGGGGAAGGCGGCCTGGTGCATCGCCGTCCGCATGTCACCCGGGTCGAGGGCGTAGACGTGGATGCCTCGCTCCTCTCGGCCGAGGGTCACGGCCAGGTGGTCGAGGGCAGCCTTGGACGCGCCGTAGCCACCCCAGGTCTCGTAGTGCTCGACCGCCGCATCGGACGAGATGTCGAGCACGACGCCGTGTCTGGCCTCGACCTGCGGCAGGAGCGCACGGGTCAGGGCGTGGGCGGCGACCACGTTGACCGCGAGGACCTCGACCAGGTCGTCGGCCGACAGGTCCCGCAGCACCCTCAGCGGGCTGGGTCCCAAGGCGCTGGCGTTGTTCACGAGCAGGTCGAGCCCGCCCCACCCGCCGACCACGGCCGCGAGGTGGTCCCGGTGCACCGGGTCCGAGACGTCGCCCGGCCGGGTGACGACGTCGGCGTCGGCGCCGAGGGACTCTGCCGTGGCGGTGAGGTCGGTCGCCGTCCGGGCGGTGAGCAGCAGGCGCCAGCCCCGGCCGGCCAGGGTGGTCGCCAGGGCTCGACCCAGTCCTCGGCCGGCTCCGGTGATGAGTGCAGTGCGTGTGGAGGTCATGCGGACAGGCTCCAACTTCAACCCTGCTTCAGGTCAACCACCTTTCCGCGAACAGGGTGTGGTGGTCGGGAGGAGCCGGTGGACCGGTGGGCACCCGGCGAGCTCAGCGGCATACCCTTTGGGCATGACGACGGACACGGCTGCCGCACCCGCACCCCTGCCCCTGCTCGTCCTCGGGCGCGGCACCGACCTGCACACCGAGCGCGGTGTCGAGTGCCCGGGCGACCTGCCCGCCCCCTCGGACCCCGGGCTCGTCGAGCGGGCGCGAGCCGCGAAGGACGCCCTCGGCGACCGGGTCTTCGTCCTCGGCCACCACTACCAGCGCGACGAGGTGATCCAGTTCGCCGACGTCACCGGTGACTCCTTCAAGCTGGCCCGTGACGCTGCCGCGCGACCGGACGCGCCCTACATCGTGTTCTGCGGCGTCCACTTCATGGCGGAGTCGGCCGACATCCTGACGAGCGACCACCAGACCGTGATCCTGCCCGACCTGGCCGCCGGGTGCTCGATGGCCGACATGGCCGCCATCGCCCAGGTGGAGGACGCGTGGGAGCAGCTGGCAGCCGCGGGCGTCGCCGACCGGACGGTCCCGGTCACCTACATGAACTCCTCCGCCGCGATCAAGGCGTTCACCGGCCGCCACGGCGGCACGGTCTGCACCAGCTCCAACGCCCGGACCGCGCTCGCGTGGGCCTTCGACCAGGTCGGCGGCGTCGCCGGTGACGGCAAGGTGCTCTTCCTGCCCGACCAGCACCTCGGGCGCAACACGGCCGTCCGCGAGCTCGGCCTCACGCTCGACGACTGCGTCGTGTGGGACCCGCACCGTCCCAACGGCGGGCTGACCCCCGAGCAGCTCGCGGGAGCACGGATGATCCTCTGGCGCGGGCACTGCTCGGTCCACGGAAGGTTCACCGTCGACGCGGTCGAGACCGCGCGACGCGAGATACCGGGCGTCAAGGTCATCGTCCACCCCGAGTGCCGCTACGAGGTCGTCGAGCTCGCCGACGAGGTGGGGTCGACGGAGAAGATCATCAACACGATCGCGGCCGCGCCCGACGGCACCTCCTGGGTCGTCGGCACGGAGCTCAACCTGGTCAAGCGTCTCGCCCAGCAGTTCCCCAACCAGCGGATCGCCTTCCTGGAGAAGAACGTCTGCTACTGCTCGACGATGAACCGGATCGACCTGCCGCACCTCGTCTGGGCCCTGGAGTCACTCGTCGAGGGACGGGTCGTCAACCCGATCCGCGTCGACTCGCAGGTGGCGGCAGACGCCCGCATCGCGCTCGACCGCATGCTCGCGCTGCCGGGCACGACGCACAAGGACTGAACGGGTGGCGCAGGGGGCCCGGCACCACGACCGGATCGCCATCATCTCCGACGTCCACGGCAACGTCACCGCGCTCGAGGCCGTGCTGGCCGACATCGAGGGCCGGGGCATCACGCGGATCCTCAATCTCGGCGACGTCGTCGGCAAGGGCCCGCGCGGCTCGGAGGCGATCAAGCTGACCCGCGAGTCGTGCGAGGTGACGGTCCGCGGCAACTGGGACACCTTCATCTCGCGCGAGCCGGTCCAGCCCTTCGAGGGCGGCCAGTGGGTGCGCGACGAGCTGTCGCACGACGACGTGGCTTGGCTCGCGGCGCTGCCCAACGTCCACGAGCTCGTCATGAGCGGCAAGCGGATCCGGCTCTTCCACGCCTCGCAGACGAGCGAGTTCGTGCGGGTGCGGGTCAGCCACACGCACGACGAGTTCCTCGGGATGTTCACCAACACCGACTTCACCGGCCCCTTCGGCGCCGGACACTGGCCGGACGACACGACGCCCGACGTCGTCGGCTACGGCGACATCCACAGTGCCTTCCTCGAGGCGGACGAGGGACTCACGCTCTTCAACGCCGGCGCTGTCGGCAACCACCTCGACGCTCCCACAGCGCCCTACGTGATCCTCGAGGGAAGGTTGGAATCCGTTGCGCCGGAAGCGTTCTCAGTCAACCTCGTCCGCGTTCCCTATGACATCGAGGCCGAGATCTCGGTCGCACGCGACCTCGGCATGCCCGACGTCGAGGCCTACGCGCTCGAGCTGCGCGAGGGGCTCTACCGGGGCAACGGCACACCGTCCTCCTGACGGACCACCACGTCGTATGCCGCTGGGCCGGCTCCCCGCGGACAGCCGGGTCCCAGCGGTCGCTCTGACTCGTCTGCCCCCAGGGCAGTGCGTCAGTGCGTCAGTGCGCGGTCGCAGCTGCCGCCGCCTGGGCGCCGAGGCGGGCGAGGAAGATCGCCTCGGCCTCGCACACCCGGGCGAACTCCTCGAGGTGGAGCGACTCGTTCGCGCCGTGGGCCCTGGTGTCGGGGTCCTCGACTCCGGTGACGATGATGGCCGCCTCCGGGAAGCGCGCGGCGAAGTCGGAGATGAAGGGGATCGAGCCGCCGACGCCCATGTCGACCGGCTCGACTCCCCACGCGTCGCGGAACGAGGAACGCGCCTGATCGTAGAGCGGCCCGTCGGCGTCCGCTGCGAAGCCGGCCCCCTTCTCGGTGAGCTCGACGGTCACCCTGGCCCCCCACGGGGCATGCTCCTCGAGGTGGGCCCGGACGAGCTCGAACGCCCGCGCCGGGTCCTGGCTCGGGGCCAGTCGCACGGAGATCTTGGCCGCGGCCTTCGCCGCGAGGGTGTTGGACGCCTTCTCGATGGAGGTCGCATCGATGCCGATGGTCGTGATCGACGGCTTGGTCCAGAGGCGGGACAGGATGGACCCCGAGCCGATCAGCTCGACGCCGTCGAGCAGCCCCGACTCGGCACGGAAACGCGCCTCGTCGTAGTCGAGATCCGCCGCGACCCCCTCGTCCAGGCCCGCCACCGCGACGTCGCCCGCGTCGTCGTGAAGCGTGGCGAGCAGCTTGACCAGGGCCGTCACGGCGTCGGGGGCGGCACCGCCGAACATGCCGGAGTGCACCGAGTGGTCGAGCGTCTCCACGCGGATGATCACCCGCAGGCCACCGCGGAGCGTGGTCGTCAGGGCCGGCGTGCCGATGGCCCAGTTGCCCGAGTCGGCGATGACGATGGCGTCCGCGGCAAGCCGGTCGCCGTGCCTCTCGAGGATCGCGGGAAGCGACGGGGACCCGGACTCCTCCTCACCCTCCACGAAGACGGTCACACCGACAGGGAGGGCGCCGCGATGCGCTCGGAGGGCGGCGACGTGCGCCAGGACGCCGGCCTTGTCGTCAGCGGCGCCGCGCCCGTAGAGGCGACCGTCACGCTCGACCGGCTCGAACGGGGCACTGTCCCAGTCGGCGTCCTCCCCCGGAGGCTGGACGTCGTGGTGCGCGTAGAGCGTCACGGTGGGGGCGCCCTCAGGGCCGTCGACGTGGCCGATGACAGCCGGGCGGCCGCCCTCGGTGACGATGTCGACCTCGAGGCCCTCGGCCCGAAGGAGCTCCGCGACGGCCTCGGCACTGCGGGCCACCTGCGCCTGGTCGAAGCTCGCCGCCGAGACACTCGGAATGCGGACCAGCGCCTCGAGGTCGGCCCGCACCCCCGGCATCAGCTCGGCGACCCGGTCGCGCACGGCTTGGATCTGGTCAGCGGTCAGCACGTCGTCAGTCACCGTCCGACCCTATCGCCGTGCCGCTGGCGGCCGAGAGCGGCCGGGAGGGGCCGAGAGCGGCCGGGAGGGGCCGAGAGCGGCGGACCCACCTTCGCGGTGCGGCCGTCGCGGGCGCCTGGGCTGTGCTCGCGAGGATCAGCTTCGGCCTCGCGGATCGTCCGGAGGTCCCGCGCCTACCGGGCAGCCGCGCGGACTGTTTGAATCAGAGGATGCGCCTGACCCGCGACGCGGTGCTGAGGGCTCTTGACGCGGTTGCGCGGGAGGGCTTCCTCCCGGCGGCTGCCCGGACCGCCGCAGGTCGGGACGCCCCCATCCCCATCGGGCACGGGCAGACCAACTCGCAGCCCCGGACCGTCGAGACGATGCTGCGGCTGCTCGACGTCCGAGCCGGTCAGCGAGTCCTCGACGTGGGGTCTGGTTCGGGCTGGACCACTGCGCTCCTCGCCCACCTCACCGGCCCCGCCGGCTCGGTCCGGGGCGTCGAGCTCGTTCCCGAGCTCGCCCGGTGGGGCGCGGACAACCTCGCCGCGACCAACCTGACCTGGGCCACCATCTCACCGGTCGTCGACGACGTCCTCGGCGATCCCTACCACGGGCCCTACGACCGGATCCTCGTGTCCGCCAACGCCCGTTCCCTCCCCGACGACCTGGTCGCACAGCTCGCCGACGGCGGCCGCATGGTCATCCCGGTGAACAGCCGGATGGTCGTGGTCGAACGCCAGGGCGCCGAGGTCCGCACCAGCCAGCACGGGTCCTACCGGTTCGTGCCGCTCCGGTGAGCGGGCAGACGCGTCAGATGGCGCTCCGCCTCGGTATCCCCCTCGACCGACCCTGGACGGAGCACCCCCGCTGACCACCTAGAGTTGTCCTCGTGTTCGGACGCAAGAAGACCCTGGACGAAGACCTCGCCTCGCAGGCTCCCGCGCCGCGGCCCGGTGCGAAGAACCGGCCGACGCCGAAGCGTCGTGAGCAGGAGGCCGCCAACAAGCGTCCGCTCATCATCACCGACCGCAAGGCCGCGCGAGGCAAGGACAAGGTCGCTCGCCGCGAGGCGATGGCCAAGCAGCGGGCCGGCATGATGGCGGGCGACGACCGCTATCTTCCCGTGCGCGACAAGGGTCCGCGCCGTCGCTTCATCCGCGACTCCGTCGACGCCCGGTGGAACATCGGCGAGTTCATCCTGCCCGTCATGCTCCTCGTCCTCCTGATCAGCTTCGTCGGCGCGGACTGGGCCACCCTGGTCGTCTTCGTGCTCGTCTACGGGCTCATCCTCGTCGCGATCATCGACGCCCTGCTGATGTGGCTCCGCACGAAGAAGAAGATCATCGCCAAGTTCGGCCAGGCGGAGAAGGGCGACGCGTTCTACGCCGTCATGCGGGCCTTCCAGATGCGCCGCACACGGATGCCCAAGCCTGCCGTCGAGCGCGGCCAGCACCCGTCCTGATCGACCCCGTCGACCCGTTCACACGCCGTATGCCGCTGGGCCGGCACCGTGCAGACCCGGCCCGAGCGGGTGGCTGAGTGAGCCGCTCGCAGCACGCCCAGGTCACCGCCCCCCAGGTGTGGTTCGCTGAGGCATGTCCCTGGTCGCGACACGAGGTGGCCCGGTGGAGGTCGAGCACACGCCCGGCTCCCGGGCACCGGTGCTCTTCCTCCCCGGGGGGCACTGCACGGCCCGAACCCCGGTGGGCCAGCGGGTGTACGCAGACCTGGGACACGAGGTCGTCAGCGTCTCCCGACCCGGCTACGGACGCACGGCCGTCGGGACGCTGAGCTGTCCCGAGTTCACTCCCCTCCTGCGGGACGTGGCCGACGCGCTGGAGATCGACCGGTTCGCGGCCGTGGTCGGCGTCTCGTTCGGTGGGCTGCAGGCGGTGGACGTCGCCGGGTCCGATCGCGTGGCCGACCGACTCATCCTCCACAGCTGCGCGCCGTCGCGGTTCCCCTTCCCGGACACCTGGGCCGAGCGTGTGGGCGCCCCGGTGGTGTTCGGGTTCGCGGAACCCGTGGCCTGGGCCGCGATGCACCGGCTCGCCCGGTCGGAGCGCGGCCTGGCCCTGCTGATGAAGCCCCTCTCGTCGCTTCCCTGGCCCGAGTGGTTCGAGCGATGGTCACCGACCGAACGGTCTGCGGCTCGTGAGGTGTACCTGTCGATGCGCTCCGGCAGGGGTTTCCGTGTCGACCTGCGACAGGCGGGACCCGGGCTGGCCGCAGAGCGGGAGGCGGCCCAGCGACGAGTCGCGCTGCCCGCACTCGTGACGTTCACGCCGAACGACGGGTCCGTGCACCGACGGCACGCGTGGAACTTCGCCGACACCATTCCCGAGGCCACCGTCGTGGAGCTGCCGGCGGCGAGCCATTTGTTCTGGATCGGCCCCGGCCGGCCCGTCGTCAGCGATGCGATCAGGCGGTTTCTGGCCACGAGCGACTGACCGGTCGTCAGCGCTGCTCCACGCCCGCTCCCCCGGTCACCAGGTCGGCGAAGGCCAGTGGCATCCGGGTGACCGCGTAGGTGGCGAAGTAGAGCTTGGCCACCGACCCGTCCGGGCTCCGGACGACCTCGAGGACCTCGCCACGCTCGCGGCCGGCGACGGCTCTGTAGCGGTCGCGACCCTCGGGGGCGAACCGGGTCTCCGACAACGGATCCTCCGTCAGTCGCGACCACAGCTGGCCGTCCCGGACGAAAAGGAAGATGGGTGAGCCCTCTGACCACCAGTGGCCCAACAGCTCCACCAGCTCCGGCCGGGGCTGTTCCGGGGCCCACGCCGGCTCGATCGAAGGCTCGGCATCAATGACGGCCTCCACGAGATCAGTTGCCAGGGCAAGCGGCTCGGCCCCGGCAGTGACGTTCGCGAAGACGATCGCGCCCACCCGCTCCCGCCGTAGAACTCGCAGGCCCGTGAGGAATCCCGGCATCGCGCCGCCGTGCCCGACGAACACCCGGTCGCCGCGGCGGCCCATCCCGAAGCCCAGGCCATAGGCACCGGTCCAGCCGTCGAGGTCGGTCATGATGACGGGTCGGCACATCTCGTCGATCGTCTCCGGGCGCACCACCCGGTCGTCCGGATCCGCCAGGTAGCCGGCGTACGCCGCCATGTCGACGACCGTGGACCACAGACCACCGAGCGGTGCCGTGGCGTTGAGGCTGAACAGCGGCTCCTCGCGAGCCGTCCCGGCGTACGGGTCGATCTGGTAGCCCCTGGCCCGGTCGTCAGCGGGCGCCAGGCCGGTGCGCGTCATCCCGAGGGGGTCGAGGACCCGCTCGCGCACGACGTGCTCCCACTCCTGGCCGGTCACGCGCTCCACCACCTGGCCGAGCAGGCCGTAGGCGAGGTTGGAGTAGTGGAACGCCTCGTGCGCCGGGAGGACCTGCTCCGCCTGGTCCACCCCGGCCAGGAACGCCTCCCGCTCAGGAGCGCTGAGCCCTTCCCAGATGTTGCCGACCGGCTCCCGTTGCAGGCCGGAGGCATGGGCCAGCATCTGACGCACCTCGACCTCGGAGTGCCGGGTGCCGGGCAGGAACTCCTCGAGGGAGTCCTCCAGGCGGAGCAGCCCTTCGTCCCGCAGCGACATGACGGCCAGGGCCGTGAAGGTCTTCGTCACCGACCCGATGAGGAACTGCGTCGAGTCGTCCGCCGCCACGGGCTCCTCGCCGCCGTCGCCGAGTCGCGCCACGCCGACGTGCCCTGACCACGCGAGCGTGCCGTCCCGGACGACCCCCGCGCTGACCACCGGGGTGCGCCAGCGCCGCTGGGCGCCGCTCACCCTGACGAGAAGGTCGCGCTGGACCTCGGACGACCATGGTGGCGGCTGACCCGTCACTCCGGCGCCCGGAGGCTCATCGGTCCGTAGACGACACCGTCTCCGTGGCGCAGCGTCACCGACTCGACCCCGGCCGCCAGCAGGTCCCGCCAGGACTCGCCGAGGTAGTTCTCCGCGTCGCTCTGGGTGGGGAACCCCTTGGTAGCGAGCGCGGGGCTCTCCATCGTCTCGCCGTGGGCATCGAAGTACAGCCAGGTCCAGTCCGAGCTCATGACGCCACCCTAGTTGGACCGGACGGCGTTCCCGGCAGGGTGGCCGGCGGCCCGGGGCCACGATCGAGTCGGTCGCAGTGCCCACTGTCACCAACCTCACCCCGCCCTCTGCACTCGTCGTTTGACGCGGATCACCTCCGTCTGTCACGGTTCGACTACCGATGGGCAATGGGGCAAGCCGGTGTGACTCCGGCGCTGACCCGCAACCGTGACCCCGTCGTCGACACGCTCGACGCCGGGACCAGCCGGAAAACCCGTGTCCGTCCGGCTCCTCATCAGTCTGTCGTGGAAAGCGGACCGGAGACACCAGGACTCAGGACCAACACCTCCGACCTCGGTGCCCCACCGCAGGGAGGTCAACGTGTCCTTTGCCCATCGCGCCCCGCTCCGGGTCGTTCTCGCCGCGCTGCTCACCGCAGCCATCAGCATCCTCACCATGGCGCCCGCCCAGGCGGCCGCCTACCGCTTCTGGGGCTTCTACCAGCTGGCCGACGGCCAGTGGGGGTTCGCCCAGAAGGGCCCTGACCAGATCGTTCCGCAGGACGGCTCGGTGGACGGTTGGCGGTTCGCCGTCGCCGACATGAACGACACCCGGTACCCGCGTGCCACCCTGACGTTCGACCAGCTCTGTGGCTCCACCACCGCCGAGGCCGGCAAGAAGCGGGTCGGCCTCGTCGTCGACTTCGGGCGTCCTGCCGATGCCGCGGACGGCGCGGCCCCCCCGGAGCCGAAGGCCCTCTGCGCCGTCGTCGACGCCGAGGCGACGAGCACCGAGGTCCTGGCGGCCGCCGGTGAGCTCCGCGTCGAGAAGGGTCTCGTCTGCGCCGTGGCCGGCTACCCCGCCACGGACTGCGGTGGAGAGGTCAAGGAGCTGAGCGCCGAGGCCAAGGCCGCCGACACGCCGGTCCAGATCGCCGCCCCGGCCGACTCGACCACCAGCGCAGCGCCCACTCCATCGGCGACAGCAGCCAGCGCCCCCGCAGAGGAGACGTCGAGCGGGTCGAGCACAGCGGCATACGTCATCGCCGCCCTGGCCCTGCTCGCCCTCCTCGTCTTCGTCATCCTGCGCTCGCGCTCCGGCCGCCGGGGCGCCTGAGGGCGCGTCACCATGAGCGCCCGTGAGCGGCTCCAGCACCCCGCAGCCTGGTGGCTGTGGGGTCTGGGGCTCGCCACGGCCGCGTCGCGAACGACGAACCCCGTCCTGCTCCTGCTCGTCATCGGCGTCTGCGTGGTCGTCGTCCTCGAGCGGCGCGACCCCTCGACCCCGAACCCGCTCATCGCGTTCCTCGTCATCGGGGCGGCGATCGTGATGTTCCGGGTCGTCATGACGGTCGTCCTGGGCAACGGCATCCGGGGCGAGACGGTGCTCCTGACCCTGCCTCGCATCCCCCTGCCGGAGTGGGCGGCGAGCGTCCGGATCGGTGGCCCGGTGTCCCTCGAGAGCCTCCTCTTCGCCGGCTACGACGCCCTGCGCCTCGCCGCGATCCTGGCGTGCATCGGCGCGGCCAACGCCCTCGCCAGCCCGCGCCGCCTCCTCCGCTACCTGCCGGCCACCCTCTACGACGTGGGCACGGCCGTCGTCGTCGGCCTCACCTTCGCTCCTCAGCTGCTGACGGACGCGCGTGCCGTCCGGTCCGCCCGTGCGCTTCGGGGGCACGACGGTCGTGGGATGCGGGAACTGGCCAGGCTCGCGGTCCCGGTCCTCGAGACCGCTTTCGAGCGGTCCTTGGGCCTCGCCGCCTCGATGGAGTCGCGTGGTTACGGGCGAGCGATCCGGACGAGCCCCCAGGGGCGACGTGCCGCGTCCCTGCTCGCCGTCGTCGGTGTGCTCGGCGTCCTCGCCGGGCTCTACGGTCTCCTCGACAGCTCGGTCGGCGGCCTCCTCGGTCTTCCCCTCCTGCTCGTCGGGGTTCTGGTGGCCTCCTCGAGCCTGGTCGTGGGTGCGAGCCGGGACGGTCGGTCGGGGCACCGACGCGACCCATGGACCTGGACCGAGTCCCTCACCGTCGCGTCCGGCGCGGTCGCGGGCGGGGTCCTCATCGCCGCAGGCGTCGGCGCCTGGTCGGGGATCGTCCCGTCCCAGCAGGCGGAGGCGCCTGCCGTCCCGGTCCTCGCTGTCCTCGCCGTGCTGGTCGCGGCCCTGCCCGCCTGGTTCACGCCCCGTCCCCGGAGTGTCGCCGCATGATCGTCTTCGACCACGTCACCGTCCGCTACGCCGATGCCGACGAGCCCAGCCTGAGAGACGTCACCCTGACCATCCCGGAGGGCGAGCTCGTCCTGGTCGTCGGTCCCACCGGCAGCGGCAAGTCGACGCTGCTGCGCACCATCAACGGCCTCGTCCCCCACTTCAGCGGGGGCACCCTCACCGGTCACGTCGTCGTGGACGGACACCCCACCGACTCCCATCGGCCGCGCGACCTCGCCACGGTGGTGGGACTGGTCGAGCAGAACCCCGCCTCCACCTTCGTCACCGACGTCGTCGAGGACGAGATCGCCTACGGCATGGAGACGATGGGCCTCGACCCCACGACGATCCGCCGCCGCGTCGAGGAGACCTTGGACCTGTTCGGGCTGACGCCGCTGCGTGACCGGCCGCTCACCGCGCTCTCCGGCGGCCAGCAGCAGCGGGTCGCCATCGCCTCCGTCTTCGCCGCGGGGCCCAGGGTCCTGGTGCTCGACGAGCCCACCTCTGCGCTGGACCCGGTCGCGGCCGAGGAGGTGCTCGCGTCGCTGCACCGGATCGTGCACGACCTTGGGGTCACCGTCGTGCTTGCCGAGCATCGGCTCGAACGCGTCGTGCACCATGCCGACCGGGTCATCCTCATCGACGAAGGTCGCACGTCTGGCCTGCTCGACCCGGCCGTGGCGATGGCCGACTCGCCCATCCATCCGCCTCTCGTCGCCCTGTCCCGCCTGGCCGAGTGGTCACCGACCCCTCTGTCGATCCGGGACGCCCGCCGCCGCGCCAGCGGGCTTCGGGAGCGCCTCGCCGACTTGGCGCCGCTCGGCCTCCTGACGACCGGAGGCAAGGACGCGGTGCACGTCTCGAAGGCGCGGATCCTCCGCGGCGGCCGCCCCGTCATCGACGACCTGTCCCTGTCCCTCTCGGCCGGCACCGTGACTGCGCTCATGGGACGCAACGGCGCCGGCAAGTCGACGCTCCTCGGCGCCCTGGCTGGTCAGCTGCCCGTCTCCCGCGGCTCGGCTCGGATCGCCGACGGTGCCGGCTGGGCCGACCCCGCGGCGCTGCCGGCGAGGCGTCGCGTCGCCCTCGTCGGGCTGGTGCCGCAGCAACCCGAGCTGCTCCTCTACTCCGACTCCGTCGCCGCCGAGTGCGCGGCCGCGGACGATGACTTCCGAGTCGCGGCCGGGACGACCGCCGCGATCCTGGCGCGGATCTCCGGTGGTCTCGACCCCGAGCGTCACCCCCGTGACCTGTCAGAGGGCCAGCGGCTCGAGCTCGCGCTGTCGGTGATCCTCGCGGGCTCCCCCACGGTCCTGCTCCTCGACGAACCCACCCGAGGGCTCGACTACGGGGCGAAGCAGCGGCTCAGCGCTGCCCTGCGTGAGCTCGCGACGACCGGCACCACGGTGCTGCTGGCCACGCACGACGTCGAGCTCGCCGCGGAGGTGGCCGACCGGGTGGTGATCCTCGCCGACGGTGAGCTCGTGACCGACGGGCCGGTGCGGGAGGTCCTGGCCGCGTCCCCCGCGTTCGCTCCGCAGGTGACCAAGGTGCTGCTCCCGCAGACCTGGCTCACGGTCGACGAGGTCGCCGGCGCGCTGGGACGGCCCGCATGACGGGGGTCATCCCCGTCCGCTGGGCGGCCGCAGCGGCGCTCGGTCTCGTCGCCGTCATCGGGCTCGTCGCCTTCGTGTGGCCGTTCTTCGCCTCGGCGGAGTTCGTCCGGGCGCACGGCAACGACACACCGTGGCTCTTTGCCGGCATCCTGGCGCTGCTCACGCTCGTGGTGCTGGCCGAGGTCACTGCAGGACGGCTCGATGCGAAGACGGTCGCGGTCCTCGGCGTCACGGCGGCCGCGGGTGGCGCCATGCGAGTGCTCAGCGCGGGCACGGCTGGCCTCGAGCCGATGTTCTTCGTCATCATCGTCGCGGGACGGGTCCTCGGCCCCGGGGTGGGTTTCGTCTCGGGCGCCCTCGCCCTGCTCACCGGCGCGCTGCTCACCGGCGGCGTCGGTCCGTGGCTGCCGTTCCAGATGATCTGCGCCGGGGGCATCGGGCTGGGCGCCGGCCTGCTACGGCTCCGGCCTGGGGCTCGCGCCGAGCGCTGGGTGCTCGCCGGCTACGCGCTCATCACCGGCCTGGTCTACGGACTCTTCATGAACCTCTGGTTCTGGCCCTTCCTCGGGGCGAACGCCCCGACCGGAATGGGCTTCGTGCCAGGCGCTTCCGTCCCGGACAACCTCAACCACTACGGGATCTTCTACCTCGCCACATCCCTCGGCTGGGACCTGCCTCGCGGTGTCCTCAACGCCGTCCTCGTCGTGGTGGGGGGGCCCGCCCTGCTGCGGGTCTTCCGGCGCGCGGCCCGTCGGGCGGCCTTCGGTGCCGCTGTGAGCTTCGAGCCGCTCGCCCCACCTGGCGTGGTGGGTCCGGCCTCTGAGGCGCTGTCGGGCCCGGGCGCCGCGACCGGCACGCGACCAGACCCGTCGGTCCGATGACTGCGAGAGCGGCCACCACGACGCTCGTCACCGGGCCGGTCCGCAGCGGCAAGAGCCGACATGCGGAGCACCTCGTCGCGGTGCACGACGACGTGCTCTACGTGGCAACGGGTCGTCCCGCGGACGACGCCGACAGCGCCTGGACGGCGCGGGTGCGGTCGCACCAGCAGCGTCGTCCCCGGAGCTGGCGCACCCTCGAGACGGCGGACCTCGATGCCGCCCTCATCAGCGCCACGGGGTCGGTGGTCATCGACTGCCTGGGGACCTGGCTGACCGCTCAGGTGGACCTCGTGGGCTGGGACGACCTCGACCGGGCGGCCGAACACCTCCGCGACCGCACCGCGACCTTCATCGACCTGCTCTGCCGGGCCGGCAATCCCGTCGTCATCGTCACCAACGAGGTTGGCTGGTCCCTCGTCCCGATGACCGCATCTGGTCGGTTCTTCCAGGATGAGCTGGGCCGCCTCAACGCCGCCGTCGCGCGGGTCGCGGCGACGGTCCACCTCGTCGTCGCGGGGCGCGTCGTCGACCTGTCCGACGCCCCCGCCGTGCCCGAGTCGTTCCCACCGCGGACCTTCGATGCGTGACTCGTGGCGTCTGAGCGCGGGGACCTTCCTCGCGGTGCCGGTCCGACCTCCCGGCACGGTCGACCCGACAGTGGCGGGCCGGGCCATGGTCCTGGCGCCGGTCACGGCCCTCCCCATCGGGGCCGTGTGGGCGGCACTGGGGCTGGGTGCCCACCACGGGTTCATCAGCCCGCTCCTCGCCGGAGTCCTCGGCCTCATCGGTGCCGCCCTGCTGAGCCGCGCGATGCACCTCGACGGACTCGCCGACCTCGCTGACGGCCTGACCTCCGGACCACGTCGCACCCGTGCCCTCGAGGTGATGAAGAAGGGCGACACCGGGCCGGCTGGCGCAGCCGCCCTCGTCCTCGTGCTCGCCCTGCAGGCGGCCGCGCTCGAGTCGCTCCTCGACTCGGCGGCCGGTGCCGTCCTCGCGGTCACCGCCCTCGTGTCGAGCCGTCTCGCGCCGGCGGTCGCGTGTCGCCGTGGCATGCCCGCTGCCCGCTCGGGTGGCCTGGGTGCCGCCGTCGTGGGAACTGTCTCGAGGGGCGCCCTGCTGGTGGCCGTGGCCGGGGTCCTGCTCGGGGGTGGAGTCCCGCTGGCCCTCCTCGGGACGTCACCGTATGCCGCTGGGCTCGTCGCCGGGGCCGCCCTCCTCGGCGCATGGATCGTCACGCGCCATGCGGTTCACCGCCTCGGCGGCATCACTGGGGACGTCATCGGCGCGACCATCGAGATCTCCCTGGCGGCGGCGCTCGTCGCGGCCTCGGTCTGTGCAGCGGTGGTCGGGCCGCCGCGGGGTGACCAGCTGACGACGGATCAGGCGAGCGCCTGCTCGACTCGCGCCATGGCTTCCGACTCGCTCGCCGACGTGTCGTCGGCAGCGGCAGCCACGTCGCGACAGCTCGCCAGCACCGTGGCGCGGTAGTCCTCGACGAGGCCCGGCGCCTTGGCCCGCAGCGTCGCCACCGCCTGTCGGAGCGAGTCGAGGGTGGCGGTCGCGAGCTCGTCCTTCGTGCCGGCTCGGGGCATGGTGGGCAGGCCGCCCTGCACGAGAAGCTCGCGGACGCCCGCGGGTGCCGACTTCACCGCCTTGGACGCTGCAAAGGACTCCTTGAAGGTGTCGAAGAAGCCGCTCTCGGCCTGGGAGACCAGCACCCCAGCCATGATGGCCGCGGAGCGGACGAGGTTGCGCTCGTCCGGTGACAAGGAGGCGCTCTGCGCAGCCGCTCGGTCCTGCCCGAGGGCGGTGCTCGGGTCGCTGGCTCCGGGGCGTGGCGTGTCGGTCATCGTGTCTCCTGTGCGTCGGCGGGGCGGGCTGTGGGTCCCGCCCGCCCCGTACCCACCCGGAGGGTCGACCACCCGGGCGGCCGCGTCAGGACTCGCGGACCTGGACCTCGACGAACGGCGGCTTGACGACGCGCGCCTGCACAGCCCGACCGCGGACGTCGATGTCGACGACGTCGCCCTCCGTGACATCCGGGTGGAGCAGCGCGAGGGCGATGCCCTGCTTGAGCGTCGGCGAGAACGTGCCGGACGTGACCTCCCCGACCGGCGACCCGTCCCTGGAGACGGCACAGTGCGGCCGCGGGATGCCGCGCCCCGTCACGAGCAGCCCGCGGCTGACACGGGGCGGGTTCGCCTTCTCGGCAACCAGTGCTTCCTTCCCCCAGAAGGACTCCTTCTTCCAGCCCACGGCCCAGCCCGCCCTGGCCTGGACCGGCGTGATGTCGAGGGACAGGTCCTGCCCGTGCAGTGGGTACCCCATCTCGGTACGCAGGGTGTCGCGGGCGCCGAGCCCGCACGGCTTGCCCTCGAACGGCACCATGGCGTCGACGATGGCGTCCCACAGCGCGGTCGCATCGTCCCAGAGCGGCACGAGCTCGTAGCCGCGCTCCCCGGTGTAGCCCGTGCGGCACACGATGACCGGCCGACCGTGCCAGTCGGCTTCAACGAACGACATGTAGTCGTGGCCGGTGGGCAGCCCCAGCGCGCCGAGCACCTCGTCGCTGCGGGTTCCCTGGACGGCGATGACGCCGTAGGCCTGGTGGAGGTTGGTCACCTCGATCCCGGCCGGAGCGGCCGCCTGCAGACGGCGCACCACCTCGGCCGTGTTGGCGGCGTTGGGGATGAGGAAGACGTCATCGTCGGACTTGAGGTAGACGATCAGGTCGTCGACCACGCCACCCGACTCGTCGCAGCAGAGCGTGTACTGCGCTTGTCCCGGGGAGATCCGTCGGACGTCGTTGGTGAAGCAGGAGTTGACGAAGTCGGCCGCTCCCGGACCCTTGACGGAGGCCTTGCCCAGGTGACTGACGTCGAATGCGCCGACGCGTTCGCGGACGGCGGTGTGCTCCGCCACGACGCCCCCACCCGGATACTCGATCGGCATGTCCCAGCCGCCGAAGTCGGCCATCTTCGCGCCGAGTGCGACGTGACGGTCGTGCAGGGGGGAGGTCAACGGGGAGGTCGTCCCCGACGTCGTTGTCGTCATACGGTCAACCTAGCGCGGCCGGCGGCGCCTATCATCGTCGCCACATGCGCGGACCAATGGCGCTACCCGTGCCGGTCCCTTCCTGGGCGCCCGCCCACGCACCTCGACAAGGAGTCCCTCGTGGCGAACCTCACCCTCTCCACCCGCGCCGCTGCTGAGGCCGGCGGCGACGCACTCGTCATCGGCCTGGTCTCGGGCGGGGACGGCGCGAGTCTCGCCCCCGGCCACGGCCTTTCACGGAAGACCGTGACCCACCTCAAGGCAGTGGCCGCGGACCTCGATCTCACCGCCAAGGTGGGTGAGGTGACCGCCGTGGCGGCAGTCCCCGGAGTGGCGGCCCGGGTGGTCGTCCTCGCGGGGATCGGGGAGCTCTCGACGCGCCCTGACACCGAGGCGCTCGAGGGCATCCGGCGCGGCTTCGGAGCCGCCATCCGGACCCTGAGCAAGAAGAAGAAGGTCGTGGCCGTCGTCCCGGGCTCGTCAGCGGCGCTCGTCGCCGCGACGGCGGAGGGAGCGGCGCTCGGCGCGTACACCGTGGCGAAGGCCGGCGCCCCCGCCACTGACGGAGTCTCGGCCATCGCGATCGTGGGGCCCGCTGACGCGGCCGCGCGCAGGGCCGTGAAGCGGGCGGCGGTCCTCGCGCAGGCCGTCGCCTACACCCGGGACCTGGTCAACCTGCCGCCGAACCTGCTCTACCCCGCCACGTTCGTCGACTCCCTGGCAGAACGCACCAAGGGAAGCAAGGTCAAGCTGAAGAGCTACGACATGAAGCAGCTTCGCGCCGGAGGCTTCGGCGGCACCGTCGGCGTCGGTCAGGGCTCCGCGAACGATCCCCGGATCGCCGTCCTGACCTACGCACCGGCCCGGCCCAAGGCCTCGATCGCACTGGTGGGCAAGGGCATCACCTTCGACTCGGGCGGGCTCTGCATCAAGCCGGCCGCGAGCATGGTGACGATGAAGAGCGACATGGCCGGCGCGGCCGCCGTCGCCTCCGCGGTCCTCGCCATCGCCGAGCTCGGCCTTCCCGTTGCCGTGACCGGCTATCTCGGCCTGGCCGAGAACATGCCCAGCTCCACCGCCCAGCGCCCGAGCGACGTCGTGACGATGCGCGGGGGAAAGACGGTCGAGATCCTCAACACCGACGCCGAGGGGCGCATGGTGCTCGGCGACTGCATCGCACTGGCGAGCGAGTCCGCGCCGGACGCCATCGTCGACGTCGCGACACTGACCGGCGCCCAGGTGGTCGCCCTCGCCGACACGGCCGCGGTCATGGGCAACGACGACGGCTTCCGGACCCGGGTGCTCGACGCGGCCTCAGCGGCCGGGGAGGCGATGTGGCCCATGCCGCTGCCGAAGGACCTGCGCCCGGGCCTCGACTCGATCAACGCCGATCTCGCTCACAAGGGCGGGGTCGAGGGAGGCATGCTCACGGCGGGCATCTTCCTCGGCGAGTTCGTGGGCGAAGGCATCCCGTGGAGTCACATCGACATCGCCGGGCCCTCCTTCAACGACAAGACACCGAGCGGCTACCTGCCCAAGGGCGGGACGGGCTTCGGCGTGCGCACCTTGGTCTCGCTCGTCGAGAGCTACGCCTGACGAGTCGAGTGCGCACTTCCTGCCCCGGCGCGCTCGCGGCGCGCTGTCCGGAAACGGCAGGAAGTGCGCACTCGACTCAGCGCACTGACTCAACGTGACTCAGCTGCCGGCCTTCCGCCGGAACATCTGCTGGGCCTTCGCCGGACCATGGGCCCCGTGGACCTTGGATCGATCCTGGTCGTCGGAGACGTCCTTGCCGCCGTGGGCGTGCTTCTTGGCTAGTGCCTCGCGGAACTTGGCCTTCATCTCCTCGCTCGGTCCGTGCTCCGAACCCTCCTGCTTGGACATGGGTGGTACCTCCTTGAGCGACGCGGACCTGACGGTCCCACACTCTCAGCCCACCGGCATACGTGCCAATCCTTTCGGCTCTCAACCCGGTCAGCGAGCTCACGCGTCAGGCCTCAGGCGTCGCCTCGCCGCTTGCGGCTGTTCCACTCCCGCATGCGGTTCGGGTATCCGGTGTGGTTGACGTCGTACACCGGCACGCCGAGACGCTGGGCCACCTCGAAGGCGTCCTTGCGCTGGCCCACGGCCCGCCGTGTCCACTCACCGTCCCACGCGATGAGCACGACCGTCGTGGGCGTCACGCTGGTGGCCGGTTCGACGTAGGCCTCGACGCCACGCCGTGTCTCGACGAAACCGCGCAGATGCTCCTCGACCGCCTTGCGGTCGATGTCCATCAGCGGGCCGTCGGAGCGCCCCAGCACGGGGGTGTCCTTGGAGCGACGGCGACGGGAGAACCAGGCCATGCCCGCACAATACGACGCGCGCGCGCCGGGGCCGGTGGGACCGGCCCCGCGTGACCTCCCTGTGACGTCGCTCTCGATCAATGACAAGATGCTTCTTGCGTCGCCCAACCCGTGACGCGCCCGTATGACCCACCCCGTCATCGACCCGTGAAGGAGCACCAGCACATGTCGGCTGAAGCCGCAGACGACTACGACGTCGTCATCCTCGGTGGGGGGTCCGGCGGCTACGCCTGTGCCCTCCGGTCGGCACAACTGGGCCTCAAGGTCGCACTCGTCGAGAAGGGCAAGCTCGGCGGCACGTGCCTCCACCGAGGGTGTATCCCAACCAAGGCGCTGCTCCATGCTGCCGAGGTCGCCGACGTGGCTCGGGAAGGATCGCGCTTCGGGGTCAAGACGACCTTCGAGTCCGTCGACATGTCAGCCGTCCACTCCTACAAGGACGGCGTCGTCGCCCGGCTCTTCAAGGGCCTCCAGGGCCTCGTCAAGTCAGCCCAGATCGACTACGTCGAGGGCACGGGATCCCTCGCCGACGCGAGGACTGTCGTCGTGGGCGACCGGCGTCTGACTGGCAAGAACGTCGTGCTCGCCACGGGCAGCTACGCCAAGAGCCTGCCCGGTCTCGAGATCGGCGGCCGGATCATGACATCCGACCAGGCCTTGGCCATCGACCAGGTCCCGGCCAGGGTCGTGGTGCTCGGAGGCGGGGTCATCGGCGTCGAGTTCGCGTCCGTGTTCAAGAGCTTCGGCGCCGAGGTGACGATCGTCGAGGCGCTGCCCCACCTCGTCCCCGCGGAGGACGAGGCCATCAGCAAGCAGCTGGAGCGGTCGTTCCGAAAGCGAAAGATCGCCTTCAAGACCGGCGCCCGCTTCGCTGGTGCGACCCAGGTGGGCGACGTGGTCACCGTCACGCTCGAGTCCGGAGACACGATCGACGCCGACCTGCTGCTGGTGGCCGTCGGCCGTGGGCCAGTCACCGAGGGCTTGGGTTACGAGGCTGCCGGAGTCACCCTCGAGCGGGGATTCGTCCCCACGGACGAGCGGCTGCGCACGACCGTTCGCGGCTTCTACGCCGTGGGTGACATCGTGCCGGGGCTCCAGCTGGCCCACCGCGGCTTCGCCCAGGGAATCTTTGTCGCCGAGGAGATCGCCGGGCTCTCCCCCAGCGTCATCAACGAGTCCGGCATCCCGCGGGTGACGTACTGCGATCCCGAGGTCGCGTCCGTCGGACTGACCGAGGCCCAGGCCCGGGACGCCTTCGAGGACGTGGAGACCTACGAGTACAACCTCGGGGGCAACGGGAAGTCCCAGATCTTGGGCACTCAGGGGTTCATCAAGCTGGTTCGGCGCAAGGATGGACCCGTGGTGGGTGTTCACATGATCGGTGCCCGGGTGGGCGAGCAGGTCGGCGAGGCGCAGCTGATCGTCAACTGGGAGGCCCACCCCGAGGACGTCGCAGCCCTCGTCCACGCCCACCCGACGCAGAACGAGGCCGTCGGTGAGGCGCACCTGGCCCTCGCCGGGAAGCCTTTGCACGCGCACGCTTGAGCCAGTAACTGGGAAGAGGAGAGAACACGTCATGTCAGAACGCGTGACCATGCCGGCCCTGGGTGAGTCCGTCACCGAAGGGACCGTCACCCGCTGGCTGAAGAGCGTCGGCGATCGCGTCGAGGTGGACGAGCCCCTGCTCGAGGTCTCGACCGACAAGGTCGACACCGAGATCCCCTCCCCCGTCGCAGGCACACTCCAGGAGATCCTGGCTCAGGAGGACGACACCGTCCCGGTCGGCGCGGACCTCGCGGTGATCGGTGACGGCGAGGCGCCCGCCGAACAGCAGGCCCCGCCCGCCGAGCAGCAGGCCGCGCCGGCCCCGGCGCCCGAGGCGCCGAGCACCGAGCAGGAACCGCAGCCGGCAACCAGCGAGCCGGAGGCCGAGGCGGCCCAGCAGCCGCAGGCCGCAGCCTCCCCCGCGGGTGGGGGCGAGGGCCAGACGGTGACGATGCCCGCTCTGGGCGAGTCCGTCACGGAGGGCACCGTCACCCGGTGGCTCAAGGCCGAAGGTGACGAGGTCGCCGTCGACGAGCCACTCCTCGAGGTCTCCACCGACAAGGTCGACACCGAGATTCCCTCTCCGGTCGCCGGCACCCTGACCAAGATCCTCGTGGGCGAGGACGAGACCGTCCCCGTCGGTGGTGACCTGGCCGTCATCGGCGGATCGGCACCCACGCAGGAGCCGGCACCGGCCCCAGCGCAGCCCGAGGCCCCCGCCAAGCCCGAGGCCCCCGCCCAGCCGGAGGCCGCGTCCGCACCGGAAGCACCCGAGCAGGCAGCGGAGCAGGCACCGGCGCAGGCGCAGGCGCCGACACAGCCGGAGGCAGCGGCAGCGCCTGAGCCGCCTCGAGCCCCCGCGCAGCCCGAGGCACCCGCCGCCCCGGCTCAACCTGCTGCGGCACCCGCGTCGTCCCAGCCCGCGGCCGAGGCGTCCGACGCCGCCGCCTACGTCACCCCGTTGGTCCGCAAGCTCGCGGCTCAGCACGGCATCGACCTGTCGACCCTCAGGGGCACGGGCGTGGGCGGCCGCATCCGCAAGCAGGACGTCCTCGATGCAGCCCAGGCGGCCCAGGAACCTGCCGCCCCCGAGCCGGCTGCGCCGGCCACAGAAGCAGCGCCGGCGCCGGCCGCTGCGGCCGCAGCGCCTCAGGCACCGTCCGTCAGCCCGAAGCGCGGCACCCGCGAGAAGATGTCGCGACTGCGCAAGCTCATCGCGACCCGGATGGTCGAGTCCCTCCAGGTCTCGGCCCAGCTGACCACCGTCGTCGAGGTCGACCTGACGAAGGTCGCGCGCATTCGCGAGCGGGCGAAGAAGGACTTCGAGGCGCGCGAGGGCACCAAGCTGAGCTTCCTGCCCTTCCTCGCTCTCGCCGCGACCGAGGCGCTCAAGGCGCACCCGATGGTCAACGCGAGCATCGAGGGCGACGAGGTCGTCTACCATGGCACCGAGAACCTCTCCATCGCCGTGGACACCGACAAGGGTCTGATCGTCCCGGTGATCAAGAACGCCGGCGACCTCAACATCGCCGGGCTCGCCAGGGCCATCGCCGACGTCGCCGACCGGACCCGCAACAACAAGATCACCCCTGACGACCTCGCGGGTGGCACCTTCACCATCACCAACACCGGCAGTCGCGGTGCGCTCTTCGACACCCCGATCATCAACCAGCCGCAGGTCGCCATCCTCGGCACCGGGGCCATCGTCAAGCGGCCCGTCGTCGTCACCGATGCGGACGGCGGAGAGACCATCGCCATTCGGTCGATGATGTTCCTCGCCCTGTCCTACGACCACCGGATCGTCGATGGTGCCGACGCGGCTCGCTTCCTCGGCACGATGAAGGCCCGGCTCGAAGAGGGCCACTTCGAGGCCTGACCAACAGCCATGACGAAGCGCGTCGCCATCACCGGATCCTCCGGCTTGATCGGTGGCGCGCTTCGTCGTCATCTCGTCGCGCGCGGCGACGACGTCGTGCGGCTCGTCCGGCGCCGCCCGGTCGCAGCCGACGAGGTGGACTGGGACCCCGCCCGTGGACGGATCGGCTCGTCGGCGCTCGCCGGGGTCGACACGGTGGTCAACCTCGCCGGGGCGGGGGTGGGGGACCGACGCTGGGACGAGGACTACAAGCGCGTGATCCTCTCCTCACGGCTCGAGGCGACGACGACCATCGCGCTCGCCGTCGCCGCCGAGCACGACCGCTCCGGCCGGGCGGTCCGGCTCATCAACGCCTCGGCCGTCGGCTACTACGGCGATCGCGGTGACGAGGTGCTGACCGAGCACAGTGGCGCGGGGCGCGACTTCCTCGCCTCGGTCGTCGTCCAGTGGGAGGAGGCCACCCGGGCGGCCCAGAGTCGGGCACCCGTGGCGATGATCCGCACCGGGCTCGTCATGGCTCGCGACGGTGGCGCCTTCGAGCGCCTCCTCCTCCTCGCTCGGCTCGGCCTGGGCGGACCCCTGGGCAGTGGACGGGAGTGGTGGCCGTGGATCACCCTCGCCGACACGGTCCGGGCGGTCACACACCTGATCGACCACGCCGACCTGAGCGGACCGTTCAACCTCGCCGCACCCGGCGAGGCTCGCCAGCGCGAGATCGCGCAGGCCTTCGGTCGCGCCCTCCGCAGACCGGCCCTCGTGCCGGCGCCACGGGTGGCGCTCCGAGCCGTCGTCGGCGAGTTCGCCGACAGCATCCTCGCCAGTCAGCGCGTGCATCCGAAACGGCTGGTCGAGACGGGTTTCGAGTTCGAGCACCCGGATCTGGACTCGGCGGTCAGCTGGACCCTGCGTCGCTGATGTGCTCGATCCGCCACGCGGAGCCGTCCCACCGGAGCTCGAAGTCGAGCAGCTCACCGGAGGCAGCCGGGTGCCCGCGGCGAGCACCGGTGCGGTCGACAACGGTGTAGGCCGACCAGTCGACCCGGGCCCGCACGGTCGCGTGCTCCGCATCGCCGCTGACCCAGGATGCCTCGGCAACGGACAGGCGCAGGTCGGCGTAGCGATGGCCGCCAGCCTCGAGGGCCTCGATGAGGCGGACATCGGACGCGTGCGAGGCGGAGCCGCTCCGGTGCACGGCGCTGAGGCGATCTGTGGCTCGGTCGACCAGAGCACGGGCGCGCTGGTCCGACAACCACTGCAGAAGCTCCATGGTCCTGTGCTGGGGGGCAGCGGGGTCGTCTTGAGCAGGCACAGTCCCGGACCTGGTCGGGGACATCTGCTGGACCACCGCTCCCCCGGGCCGTGCCGTCGTTCCTTCGCCGCGCCCCGGTGTGGCTCCGGCGGGAGCGAGCGGCCGGCTGACGAGGAACCAACAGCCACCACCGAGGAGCACCCCGGCCACCAGGCCCGCGACCACGGCGCTCCGGCGAATCCGTCGGCGTCGACCCCTGGGCGCCGCGGGGGGCTCGAGGGCCGCCTCGGCGCGCAGTCGGTGGGTGAGGGCCGACGCATCATCGTCGCCCATGACGACCTCGATGGACTCCGGCTGGACGGCCTCGTAGACCAGCCGGGCGAGTCGCGCCGCGTCAGGCCGGGCCCCTGGATCCGGGTCGATCGATGCCGAGATGACGTCGGCGAGCTCGGGGCCGACATGGCTTCGCACCGTGTCGGGGTCCAGTCGCTGTGCGGTGTCGGGCGCGCCGTTGCCGGTCAGGCAGAACCACGCGACGGCGCCGAGGGAGAAGACGTCGCTGGCGCTCGTGGGACCAGCCCCGTCGCGGAGCTCGGGCGCGATGAATCCCGAGGTGCCCCATGCCGCCTCGGTCTGGCCCATGAGACGCGCCGCACCCAGGTCGAGGAGCAGGGGACGACCGTCTGCTGTCAGCATGATGTTTCCCGGCGAGATGTCGGCGTGCAGCGCTCCCGCGGCATGGAGGGCGGCGACCGCCTGACAGATCGGCGTCAGGATCGTCACCGTCTCGCCGGGACGCAGCTGGCCGCGGGCCCGGACCATGGAGCGCAAGGATGCCCCCGTCACGCGGTCGAAGACGAGGGCAGTGCGCGCGTCAGGCAGCCCGACGACGTCGCGCAGCGCCACGAGGTGAGGATGCCGGACGGCCGCCAGCACCTGGCGCTCGGCAGCCGCCGGATCTCCGTCCACGTCACACCCCGGCCGCGGGACCTTCACGGCGACAGGAACGCCCGCCGCGTCGACAGCGGACCAGACGACACTCGAGCCACCCTCACCGAGCACCGTGTGGAGCAGGTAGCCGGGGACGTCCGGAGGACTCGAGTCGACGGTGCTCACCGACCCATCGTCACAGGGGCGGCGTCCTTGGCGCGCTCGTCATCCACAGGCGCCCGGGCGGCCCTGACCACCGCGTCAGGGAGCCTCGCCCGGGGTCAACACCCCGACGACGCGGCGCGCCCGGTGACTCGTTCGAGCAGCGTCGATGACGGCGAGGACGTGCACCGCGTCACGCGGGTCGACCGGCATCGCCGCCTGGGGATCATCGGCGACGAGCGCAGCCGCGACGGCACGGTAGAACCGCGACTGGTCGCTCGGGGGCACGGCGGGGCCCGGCTCACGGGTCTCCCCCCTCACGACCCACCCCACGGTGTCGCCGCTCGACTCGAACTCGGAGAAGGCGCTGACCTCGTCGAACTGGCGCCCGATGACGTAGGCACCGGTCGATCCCATCACCCGCGCGCGTGGACCCGGGGCCCCGTTGACCGAGGTGGCCATGACGTGGCTGATCACCCCCGAGGAGTGCTGGCAGGCGAGGAAGAAGTCGTCCTCGGCGACCACGGTGTGGGCGAAGAGCTCGGCGTAGACCGACTCGACCTCACCGTGGAGGATGACCGCCTGGTCGATCAGATGGCTGCCGAGGTCGAGCAGCAGCCCGGCCCCTTTCCTCCGCGGTCTGGGTCTCGCGCCAGCGCTGCTTCGGCTCAGGCCGCCAGCGGTCCCAGCGGTACTCGGCTCGCCGGATCTCCCCCACCAGACCCTCGTCCCGCACCGCCGCGAGAGCGGCGAGCTCCGGGTCGTAGCGGCGGTTCTGGAAGACCGTCAGCGGCACGCCGTGGTGGGCAGCGAGGTCGACGACGTGCTGCGCCTCCGACGCGCTCCGGGCCAGCGGTTTGTCGAGGACCAGGGCCACTCCGGCCTCGATGACACGCTCCGCCTGCTCGGCATGCCGTCCCGTCGGTGTGGCCAGGACGACGAGGTCCAGACCTGCGACGTCCACGAGAGCCTCGAGATCGGGCACGACCGCCGCGCCCGGCAGGTCGGACCGGGCCTGCGCGACCCGCTCCTCGTTCGCCGTCGCCACCGCGACGACCTCCATCCCGGCACCCAGCAGCGCCGGCCGGTGGAACTGCCTCCCCGCCACCCCGTAGCCGGCCAGCCCGACGCGGAGGGAGCGGTCCTGGGGAAGCGAGCTCAGCGGCATACGGCCACCTTAGGCGGACGGCTCGGGCGCGGTCGGGCGACCCGGCGTACCCTGACCGCATGCGTTTCGTCCACCTCGGCCTTGCTCCCGACGTCGTCGACTACGAACAGGCGTGGGAGATCCAGCGACAGACGCACGCCAAGGTGGTCTCCGGTGAGGAGCCCGACACGGTCTACCTCCTCGAGCACGCGCCGGTGTACACGGCCGGCAAGCGGACCGAGCCGCACGAGCGCCCCCGGGACGGCACACCCGTCGTCGACGTCGACCGCGGCGGCAAGATCACCTGGCACGGGCCGGGGCAGATCACCGGCTACCCGATCGTGCGCCTGCCCGCGCCCATCGACGTCGTCGGCTACGTCCGGGCCCTCGAGGAGATGATGATCCGGGTCTGCGCCGACTTCGGCGTCGAGGCCGGTCGCGTCGACGGCGAGAGCGGCACGTGGATCGCGGCCGACAGCCGCGGCCCCCGCCGCAAGATCGGGGCCATCGGGATCCGCGTCAGCAGGCAGGTGGCCATGCACGGCTTCGCCTTCAACTGCAACCCCGACCTGTCCTGGGGCGAGGTCATCATCCCGTGCGGCATCGTCGGTGCCGGCGTGACCTCGCTGTCCTTCGAGCTGGGCCGCGACGTGCCCGTCCGCGAGGTCCTGCCGCACGTCGAGAAGCACCTCGGCGACATCCTCCCGGCCCTCCAGCCGAACCGGCGAGTCCTGACCTGACCACCGACGCCCGCGACCACTAGGGTGAGCTGACCCTGCGGACGACACCGCGTGGGCGCCCAACGTGATCAGGGGGTTTCATGGACGTCGCCGTCCAGACAGTCGGCCTGCGCAAGAGCTATCTCGGCAGGGGAGGTCGGCGCGTCGCGGTCCAGGGCCTGACGATGACCGTGCCAGCCGGAGGGGTGCACGGCTTCCTCGGCCCCAACGGGTCGGGCAAGACCACCACGATCCGGATGCTTCTCGGGCTGATCCGCCCGGACTCCGGCATCGCCCAGATCTTCGGCCGGACCGTGCCCCAGGAGCTGCCCGAGGTCATCGACCGGGTCGGCGCCATCGTGGAGTCGCCCAAGTTCTTCCCCGCCTTCACCGGCCGCCAGAACCTCCGCCTCCTCGCCGACGCGATCGGCACCCCTCGCCACCGGATCGACGAGGTCCTCGAGGTCACGCACCTGGGCGACCGCGGGCGTGATCGCTACGCCGGCTACTCGCTCGGCATGAAGCAGCGTCTGGCGATCGCAGCGACCCTCCTGAAGGATCCTGAGCTGCTCATCTTCGACGAGCCCACCAACGGCCTCGACCCCGCGGGCATCCGCGAGGTGCGCGACACCATGCGCAGCCTGGGGGCGCGCGGCAGAACCGTTCTCGTCAGCTCGCACATCCTCGCGGAGGTCGAGCAGGTGGCCGACACCGTGACGATCATCGGCCACGGCCGTACCCTCGCCGAGGGCGCCGTCGCGGACATCCTCGGCGGGAGTGGCGCCCCGCAGGTGCGGGTCGGGGTCTCGTCCCCGGCACAGGCCGAGGAGGTCCTGGCCACGGGCGGACTCCGGGTCAACCGGGACGGCGAGCACCTTCTCGTCTCGGGGGCCGAGGACCCTGCCGAGATCACTCGCCTGCTCGCCGGCCACGCGCTCTATGTCAACGAGCTGACACCGATCCGGCCGGACCTCGAGTCCGCCTTCCTGTCGCTGACGGCCGACGAGGGCCTCGGCTCGGATGCCGACCGGGACGCCGGCGGACTCGTCACGGGAGGTGCGGCATGAGCCCCACGCTGATCACCACCGACTCGCAGGCCAAGTCCGAGGTGTTGCCCAAGGGCACCTCGTTCCCCGGTCTCGTCGCCGTCGAGCTGCGCCGACTCTGGTGGCGCCGCCTCACCAAGGCCGTGCTCGTCGGAGTCGTCGCCGTCACCGGGCTCATGGTCTACAACGCCTACAACGCGAGCAACCCGGAGACCCTCGCCCAGCGGCTCGACGAGTACCAGGTCATGCGCGCCGACATGGAGCAGCAGCGGAAGGAGATCGAGTCCAACCTCCCGCAGCTGACCGCCGAGTGTCGCGAGGCAGAGGCCGCCGAGCGGGAGCGGATGGGCGACGACTCCATCGACTTCGGGTGCGAGAGCATTGGTCAGGTCCAGATGCCGACGATGGAGGAGATGGGCATCTCGCTCCCCCTCGCCGACACCATCACGGCCGGCCTCGCGCCGTACGCGGCGTCCGTCTACGGCTTCCTGGTGCTGCTGCTCATGGGCAGCTTCGTCGCCGCCGAGTTCTCGACCGGGTCCCTCGGCAACTGGCTGACCTTCAAACCCCAGCGCGTGCGCGTGGCCCTGAGCAAGCTCTGCGCCGCCGGCATCGGCAGTGCGCTGCTGGCCGCCGTCGGGCTGGTCCTGCTCGTCTTCGGCGCCCGCATGGTGGCGACAGTCAACCGCCCCGGGTCCGACCTCGAGCTGCCCGCTCCCCCGCCGCTCGACGACTCCGTCCCCGAGCTCGTCCTGCGTGTCGTCGCCGTGGTCGTCGCGGCGGGGCTCCTCGGGGCAGCGCTCGGCATCCTCGTGCGGCACACGGCGGGCCTCGTGGCGCTCCTGCTCGGCTACCTCGTGGCGATCGAGTTCATGGCGGTCAACGCCTTCCTCGGGGGCCGACTCACCCCGTGGGCCCTCACGCCCAACGTCGACGCCTTCGTCAACAAGGGCCACGAGTACATGGCCGAGTCCTGCACGACGGTCGCCGGCGAGCTCTCCTGCGGCTACCGGAGCCAGGTGGTCAGCTACACCCACGGCTGGGTGTACCTGCTCGTCCTGGTGGCAACGGTGACGGCAGGCGCGGTGCTCGTCTTCCGACGGCGCGACGTCACCTGACCCCCGCCGCCGGCGCGGGCACCCCATGCCGTATGCCGCTCGGCTGGCTCCGGACGAGTTTCTGCGGTGAGGAGGGCCGGGCGTAGGCTGCTGTGAGCCCCCGGCCACCCCGGACCCCGTGCCCCCAGTGAAGGAGCCGCCGTGACGGTCACACCTGACGGTCGCCGCATGCTGCGCGTCGAGGCGCGCAACGCCGAGACCCCCATCGAGCGCAAGCCGTCGTGGATCCGCACCACGGCGAAGATGGGTCCCGAGTTCACTGCGCTGCACTCCATGGTCAAGGGCGAGGGCCTGCACACGGTGTGCCAGGAGGCCGGCTGTCCCAACATCTTCGAGTGCTGGGAGGACCGCGAGGCGACCTTCCTCATCGGTGGCGACACCTGCACCCGACGATGCGACTTCTGCGACATCGCCACCGGCCGGCCGCAGGCGCTCGACCTCGACGAGCCGCGCCGCGTGGCCGAGTCGGTGCGCCAGATGGGACTGCGCTACTCGACCGTGACCGGAGTGGCTCGGGACGACCAGCCAGACGGCGCCGCATCGCTGTACGCCGAGACGATCCGTCAGATCCACCAGCTCAACCCCAACACCGGCGTCGAGATCCTCCCACCTGACTTCGGGGCGAAGCCGGAGCTGGTCGGCCAGGTCTTCGACGCCCGGCCCGAGGTCTTCGCGCACAACCTCGAGACGGTTCCGCGGATCTTCAAACGGATCCGCCCGGCCTTCACCTACGAGAAGTCGCTCACGGTGCTCACCATGGCCCGCGAGGCGGGGCTCGTGACGAAGTCGAACCTCATCCTCGGCATGGGCGAGACGGACACCGAGATCGAGTCCGCGATCGGTGACCTCCACGAGGCCGGGTGCGACATCCTGACTATCACGCAGTACCTCCGACCGTCGAAGCTCCACCACCCCATCGACCGTTGGGTCAAGCCGGAGGAGTTCGTCCACTGGTCCGACGTCGCGGAGGGCATGGGCTTCAAGGGCGTCATGGCCGGACCGCTGGTCCGCTCGTCCTACCGCGCCGGGCGGCTCTGGGCGACCGCGATGCGCAAGTGGGGCCGTCCCATCCCGGAGCACCTCGCCCACCTCGCCGAGGCCGCCGAGTCCCCCGCGCGCCAGGAGGCGGCGTCATTGGTGGCCCGGGCCGCCGGCGCCGTATCCTGATCCGCATGGCACGCAACAAGGACGGCGACGCACAGGCGCCCAAGGTGAAGAAGAAGGGACGCCTGTCCCAGATCCTCGACGTCTACCGGATCACGAAGCGGCAGGACTCCCTCGTCGGGTGGTACATGCTGCTCGCCTTCCTCGTGACGTTCGGCGTCATCTTCGTCATCGGGCTGCTGCTCGACCTGGGCTGGATCTTCGCGATCTTCGGCGTGATGACCGGCATCCTCGTTGCCACCATCGTCATGAGCCGCCGGGCCGAGTCCGCCGCCTACCGACAGATCGAGGGCCAGACCGGCGCTGCGGGCGCGGCGCTGACCTCGATCCGCCGAGGTTGGTACACCGATCGCGAGCCCGTCGCCGCGGATGTCGCCCGCCCCGGTGACTTCACGTCGGCCGCCGTCGTCTACCGCGCCCTCGGGCGGGCCGGTGTCGTGCTGGTCGGGGAGGGACCGACCGGTCGAGTGCAGAAGCTGCTCGTCGCCGAGAAGAAGCGGGTCGAGCGCGTGGCACCCGGCGTGCCCGTCATCCTGATGCGCGTCGGCGCAGGTGACGGCGAGGTCCCCCTCAGCAAGCTGGCCAACAGGGTGCAGCGGCTCAAGCCCCAGATCACCAAGGACGAGATGGCCGTGGTCAACAAGCGACTCAAGGCCCTCGGCGGGATGAAGGCCCCACTGCCGAAGGGCATCGACCCCACCCGCGCCCGGATGGACCGCAAGGCCCTCCGCGGCAAGTAGACCACTGCACATCGAGAGAGCAGTTCGCGACATCGGGTGTCGCGAGCTGCTCTCTCGATGTCACAGGGTCAGCGGGAGCGGACGATGACCGTGTTGGGCACCTTGTCGTGCAGGCCGCGGCCATCCCGGTCCCAGATCACCGCCGGAATGGCGAGGCAGAGCAGGAGGGTCCTGACCAGCGCCTGGACCAGGGTGGCGCGGCCACCGGCCACGCTGCGGACCTGCAGACCCATGACGCGGTGGCCGATCGTCGTGCCGAGAGTCCCGACGAGCACGACGTTCATCACCGCGAAGATGCCCAGGACGATGAAGTTCTGCGCACCGGTGGCCGGCTGGTCCGAGAACGGCAGCGGAACCAGGAAGAGTCCCCGGGCGATGACCAGCGCGATGACCCAGTCGATGACGATCCCACCGAGGCGTCGGCCGAACCGCGCGATCGACCCCGGCCCTTCCTGCGCGAGGCCCAGCCGCTGACCGGGCCACTCCCCCGTGTCCGGCGTCCTCGAGCTGGGGCCCTCGAGCCAGGAACCAACGTCCTTGCGGTCAACCACGGCACCAGCGTAACGATCGGCGCGGAAGCCGGCCCGGCGGCATACGGCCGGGCAGGTGGGGGCGCACGGGGGGCTTGCGCCCATGAGTGCGTTAACACGGGGGAAACATCGAGGTCATGGACGAGAAATCGGGGACCGTTACTGTCCTTCCTGACAGCACGGGGCCGTCGCTCGATCATCACTGTGCCTCGACTCTTCGAGTCGCAGAGTGAGCGCGTGGCGACCTCGCCCCACATCAGGAGGTTGGATGTTCAGCTCAGCTGACGAGGTCCTCGCGTACATCAAGGACGAGGACGTCAAGTTCGTCGACATTCGGTTCTGCGATCTGCCCGGTGTCATGCAGCACTTCAATGTGCCGGCTGAGTCGGTCGATGAGGACTTCTTCACCGTTGGCCAGATGTTCGACGGGTCGTCGATCCGCGGCTTCCAGGCGATCCACGAGTCCGACATGAAGCTCGTGCCGGACCCGGCCACGGCCTTCATCGACCCGTACCGCACCGAGAAGACGCTGGTCATGAACTTCTCGATCCTCGACCCCTTCACCGACGAGCGCTACAGCCGCGACCCACGCAACATCGCCGTCAAGGCCGAGGAGTACCTCAAGTCCACCGGCATCGCGGACACCGCCTACTTCGGCGCCGAGGCGGAGTTCTACGTCTTCGACGACGTGCGCTTCGAGACGAAGGCGAACGCCGGCTACTACTACCTCGACTCGATCGAAGCCGCCTGGAACAGCGGACGTGAGGAGGAGGGCGGCAACCGCGGCTACAAGACGCGGTTCAAGGGCGGCTACTTCCCCGTCTCCCCCGTCGACCACTTCGCCGACCTGCGCGACCAGATGTGCCTCGAGCTCAAGGAGGTCGGTCTCAACGTCGAGCGTAGCCACCACGAGGTGGGCACGGCTGGCCAGATGGAGATCAACTACCGGTTCAACACCCTGCTGCACTCGGGCGACGACCTGATGAAGTTCAAGTACGTCATCAAGAACTCCGCCTGGCGGCAGGGTCACACCGCGACCTTCATGCCGAAGCCGATCTTCGGCGACAACGGCTCCGGGATGCACACGCACCAGTCGCTCTGGAAGGACGGCGAGCCCCTCTTCTACGACGAGCGTGGCTACGGCGGCCTGTCCGACCTCGCCCGCTGGTACATCGGTGGCCTGCTCAAGCACGCTCCCTCGCTGCTCGCGTTCACCAACCCGACGGTCAACAGCTACCACCGGCTGGTCCCGGGCTACGAGGCCCCGGTCAACCTGGTCTACTCGGCGCGGAACCGCTCGGCGTGCGTCCGCATCCCCGTCACGGGCACGTCGCCCAAGGCCAAGCGCATCGAGTTCCGCGTGCCGGACCCGTCGGCCAACCCGTACCTGTGCTTCGCCGCCCAGCTGATGGCCGGTCTCGACGGGATCAAGAACCGCATCGAGCCGCCGGAGCCGATCGACAAGGACCTCTACGAGCTGCCCCCGGAGGAGCACGCGGCGATCGAGCAGGTCCCGGGCTCGCTGCCCGAGGTGCTGAAGGCCCTCGAAGCCGACCACGAGTACCTCCTCGAGGGCGATGTGTTCACCGAGGACCTCATCCAGGCGTGGATCGAGTACAAGCGCAAGAACGAGATCGACCCGATCCGCTTCCGGCCGCACCCGCACGAGTTCGAGATGTACTACGACCTCTGACACGTCCGTCGTCGAGGATCAGTCGTCGAGCATACGAGCCGCCCCTCCTGCCAGCAGCACCCGGCAGGGCGGGCGGCTCGTCCGCGTTCGTCGCGGGGGCCCGTGCGCACGCACCGGCCCCCTCGCGACGTCATCGGGCGAGCCGGGCAGACAGCGGGCCGTATGCCGCTGGGCCCGCTGCCCTTGTACGCTCCCCACGTGCCGAGCTCCCTCCGCAACCCCGTGTTCGACCAGCTCTTCGACGCAGCAGTTCCTCACGTGCTGAACCGAACCCACCAGCAGGACGTGCCTCCGGTCGACGGCGGGCGCTGGCCCGTCACCGTGGTGGCGCGCCCACCGAGCGCGGTCAGAGACGCCCTCGAGGAGCTGATGCGGGACGGGATCACCACGGCCGGGGCGGGGCACTTCGTGACGGGTCGGGAGGACTCCGTGCACCTGACCGTCCGGGCCCTGGAGCCGTATCGCGACGCCGCCTGCCCGGCCGACGACGTCGTGCCACTGTGGCGGGCGGCCATCGAGCGGGCCTGTGCGGCGACCGCACCCTTGGAGTTCACCGTGACGGGACTGACGATGAGCCGGGTCGGGGTGATGGCGCAGGTCGAGCCCGGGGACGCTGCGGCCTGGCGGTTCATGGACCGGTTGCGCGATGAGCTCGGCGACCTGGCGTGGTTCGAGGACCAGGGCATCGGGCGGCGGACCATCTGGTACGCGACCCTGATCCACTTCGCCGCCGACCTTGCGGACCCGGCCGGCCTCGTCGACTGGGTCAGCGCCCGGCGGACCCTCGAGCCGATGGACTTCACCGTCGGCGAGGTGGAGCTCGTCCGGTCGCGGTACGTGGCCGGGGGCGGACCGGGCGGTGCGGGCGATCGGTTGATGCGCCCCGAGAGCTGGTTCACCGTTCCCTTCGGCCGCTGAGCCCTCTCCCGCCTCCTCCCGGCGGGTCGCTCCGGACCCGTCCCGAGCGCGACGGCAGCGGCGAGCGCTCGCCCGCTCAGCGGCATACGGTCTCAGTCGGCTCGGTCGGCTCGGTCGGCTCGGTCGGCTCAGTCGGCGCGGCTCAGGCGGCGCGGGTGGGACGCGACGGGGCGTAGGCGCGCTCGACGGTGGCGCTGACGTGCTGGTGCGGCCAGCTCATCCCGAGCGCGGCGAGCAGGCCCAGGCAGACGGCCGCGCAGATCGCGACACCGAGATAGGGGGTGGTGTGCTGCCCGATCCAGCCGGCACCGAGATAGCTCGCGCCCGCTGCCCCGACCGAGATGGACCCGGCGAGGCTGAAGATCCGCCCGCGCATCTCCGGAGCGGTGGCCAGCGCGAACGTCGCCTGCAGGGGGACCATGAACGCCTGGAGGAACCCGCTGACGAAGAAGAGCGCCCCGAGGACGGGGAGCGGCGGGTGCAGTGCGGTGGCCAGGAGCGGAACCGGCATGGCGAGGGCCAGCGGCACGATCGAGGCGTTCTGGCGGTGGACGTCGAGGCGCCCGATCACGATGATGCCGACCACGGCGCCGACGATGGGCGTGGCCATGAGCACGCCGCCCCAGCCGTTGTCGCCGGCGATGGGGATGGCCAGGGCTTCGGGTGCCGCGATGCCCAGGGTCGCCACGGCGCTGAGCGCCATCAGCCGGGCGAGGACCGTGTGCCCGGCCAGGTCCCCGATGGCGGCTCCGAGGTCGCGGATGAACCCACGCACCCCCTTGCCGCGGTCGCCCCGCACCGGACGAAGCTGGACGACGACGAGGATGACGACCGCGGCCACGAGGAAGGTGCCGAGGTCGATGAGCAGGCCGACCCGTGGCCCGACGAGCGCGACGAGCCCGCCACCGAGGGCGAGCCCGAGCGCCTGGTTGACCTGCTCGGACATGGCACTCAGTGCGACAGCCCGCGCGTAGAGCGGTCGGTCGTGCTCGAAGAGGTCGGTGATGAGCACGAGGTTGGAGGCACTGGCGGCCCCACCGATGAGCTCGAGCACGAAGAGCGACGCGAAGATCCACACTAGTGGCGCCGCGGTGGTGACGAGCCAGAGCAGGACGAGCACGCAGACAGCGCGAGCGACATGGCTGAGGACGAGAACGTGCTTGTAGCGGAAGCGGTCGACGAAGGGGCCGAGCAGGCTGCGCCCGAGGAACGTGGGCACGAAGCTGATGGCCAGCGTCGTCGCGGTCGCCAAGGGCGAGTCGGTCCGGTCGTAGACCACGGCGGCGATCGTCACCCGAGCGACGTAGTCGCCCCACATCGACAGGGCGTTGGCCAGGAAGATCGGCAGGTAGCTCGGGACTCGCAGAAGTTCCGCGTAGGAGATGACGCGGCCCTGAGCTCCCCTGCGCTGCTTCACGGCACGACGCTACCCCGAGGTGGGGAGTCGTAAAAGTTGAAACCGGCCGCCTGGCGCGCCCGACGCGCCACTCGGCGCCACACCTCGACCAGTCCTGCCCCGTCCCCGGCCGGTCGACCGATGATCCGGCCCATCCCGTCGGCGTCCCGCAGGTCCATCGGCACGCTGTCGACCGGACGTCCCCGCCACAGCACTCCCGCGTTGCGCAGCCGAGCGGCGAGGAACCACGCTTCCCGCAGCGCAGCCGCATCGGACGCGCCGACGAGCCCTTCCGCCTCGAGGGCGTCGAGGGCCGGCAGGGTGCCGGTGACCCGGAGGCTGGGCCGCTCGTGGGCGTGCATGAGCTGCAGAAGCTGGACGGTCCACTCGACGTCGGTCAGGCCCCCGCGACCGAGCTTGATGTGGGTGCCCGGGTCCGCTCCGCGGGGCAGCCGTTCGGACTCGACGCGTGCCTTGAGCAGGCGGATCTCGCGCACGCCGCGGTCGTCGAGACCGCCTGCGGGCCAGCGAAGCGGGTTGACCAGGTCGAGGAACTCCTCGGCGAGGTCGGCGGGGCCGGCCACGGGTGTGGCGCGCAGCAGCGCCTGGAACTCCCAGGTCAGGGCCCACCGCTCGTAGTACGTGCGGTAGGAGCTGAGGCTGCGCACGAGAGGACCGTTCTTGCCTTCGGGGCGCAGGTCCGCGTCGAGCGGGAGCGGTGGCTCCGCGGCGCCCGCCGTGAGCAGCTTCTTCAGCTCCTGGACGACGAGGGCCGCTCGGGCCTGCACCGCGGCCTCGTCGCTCTCGCCCTGCTCCTCGTGGGGCCGATGGACGAACATGACGTCGGCATCGGACGCGTAGCCCATCTCACCGCCGCCCAGGCTTCCCATGCCGACGACGAGCAGGTCCCCGCCGAGCGGCACGCCTTCGCGCCGTTCGACCTCGGCCGTGGCCGCCTCGAGCGAGACGACGAGCGCGGCGGCCGTGATGTCGGTCAGGGCCGCGCCGACCTGGCGCACGTCGAGCTCGCCGCTCAGGTCGGCGAGCACGACGCGCAGCATCTCGTTGCCTCTGATGGCCCGGACCGCGGTGATCGCGTCGGCGCCGCTGTCGCGCCGGCCGGCCGCGGCCCGCATCGTGGCGGTGAGGGCCTCCCGCGAGCGCGGCACGAGGCCGTGGGGGTCGCCGAGGATCGCGACGCTCTCCGGCGACCGGATGAGCAGGTCGGCCGCGTAGCGGCTCCGCGCCAGACTGTGCGCGAGGCGGTCGGCGGCCCGCCCCTCGTCGCGGAGCATCTTGAGGTACCAGTGGGTCGATCCGAGCTCGTCGGAGACCCGGCGGAAGGAGAGCAGGCCGGCGTCCGGGTCGGCCTCGTCGGCGAACCACCCGAGCATGACGGGCAACAGGGTCCGCTGGATCGCCGCCCGCCGGCTCACCCCGGAGGTGAGCGCCTCGAGGTGACGCAGGGCGCCGGCCGGGTCGCGGAAGCCGAGCGCGAGGAGACGCTCACGAGCAGCCTCGGCGGAGAGTCCCACCTCGTCGGGCGTGAGCCGGGCCGCGGCGGCGAGGAGCGGGCGGTAGAAGAGTCGCTCGTGAATGCGTCGGACCTCGCGCGCGACCGCCTGCCGGTCCGCGATGACGGCTTCGTCGGGGCGGGTGCGATGGCCCATCGCCCGGCCCAGTCGACGCAGGTCCGCCGGGTTGTCGGGCATCAGGTGGGTGCGGCGCAGCCGGTGCAGCTGGATGCGGTGCTCAAGGCAGCGCAGGTGTCGGTAGGCGTGGTCGAGGGTCGCGGCGTCGTCGCGTGCGACGTAGCCGCCCTTCGCCAGGGAGGACAGCGCCTCGAGGGTGGTCGCCGAGCGCAGCGACTCGTCGGTGCGCCCGTGGACGAGCTGCAGCAGCTGCACACTGAACTCGACGTCGCGCAGGCCGCCCGGTCCGAGCTTGAGCTGGCGGGCGGCCTCGTTTGCCGGCACGTGCTGCTCGACGCGGCGCCGCATCGCCTGGACGTCCTCGACGAAGTTGGGGCGGCTCGCGGCCTCCCACACGAGGGGCGAGATCTCCTGCTTGTAGCGCAGGCCGATCTCGCGGTCGCCGGCGGAGACCCAGGCCTTGAGCAGGGCCTGGAACTCCCACGTCTTGGCCCACCGCTCGTAGTACGCCTTGTGGCTGCGGATCGTCCGCACCAGGGGGCCCTGCTTCCCCTCGGGCCGCAGCGCCGCGTCGACCGGCCACAGGGACCCTTCGGGGGTCGGCTTGGAGCAGGCCTGCATGGTGGCGCTCGCCAGGGCGGTCCCGATGCGCAGGGCGGTGTCCTCGTCGACCCCGTCAGCCGGCTCGGCGACGAAGATGACGTCGACGTCGCTGACGTAGTTGAGCTCTCCCCCACCGGTCTTGCCCATGCCGATGATGGCGAGCCGGCACTGCTCGTGCCCGTCGCCGTACTCCTCCCGAGCGATGACGAGCGCCGCCTCGAGGGCCGCCTCGGCGAGCTCGGCGAGCGCCTCTCCGATCGCCGGCATCTCGGCAACGGGGTCGGGGCAGGTGATGTCCCGCGCTGCGATCCGCAGCAGACCGCGGCGGTAGCTGATGCGCAGGGCGTCGAGGGCGGTCCGGCTGCCGCGCTCCGTGGTGACCGCTGCGACGAGCTCGGCACGTACTTCGTCAGCCGTATGCCGCTGGGCTCGGGCTGCGTCGACCCAGTGGCCCGGGTGCCGCACGAGCTCGTCGACGAGCGCGCTCGAGGCACCGAGGACGCCGAGGACGCGGGCCCGTCCGGGTCCCTCGGTGCGCAGCTCGTCCGCCAGCGCCTGGACGGCCGAAGCGTCGGCCAGGCGCGCCAAGGACTCGAGGACGCGGACGAGGCCGAGCAGGGCCTGGTCGGGGTCGGCCGTGTCTCCGATGGCCTGCAGCAGGTCGTCGGGGAGCCCGTGGGCCCCGTCTCCGGCAGCGACGACGGACAGCGCGGGGTCGGCCAGATGGCTGATCGCCCGGTCCGGCTGGGCGAACCCGAGGCGAGCCAGCGTCCCGGCCGTCGTCGTCGTGCGCGAGGTCATCCGGTCTCCGCCGCCGGCGCTCAGAGCCGGGGCAGGTAGCGGTCGAGCTCGAAGCGCGACACGTCGTGGCGGTAGTCGAGCCACTCCTGCCGCTTGTTGCGGAGGAAGAAGTCGAAGACGTGCTCGCCGAGCACCTCGGCGACCAGCTCGCTCTGCTGCATCTGCTCGATAGCCGACCCGAGCGACTCGGGCAGCGTCTTGATGCCCATGGCGCGACGCTCCGCGTCGGTCAGGCGCCACACGTCGTCCTCGGACTCGGGGGGCAGCTCATAGCCCTCCTCGATGCCCTTGAGACCCGCCCCGAGGAGCACCGCGTAGGCGAGGTACGGGTTGCACGCCGCGTCGATCGACCGGACCTCGATGCGGGTCGACTGGCCCTTGTTCGGCTTGTGCATCGGCACCCGGACGAGCGCGGACCGGTTGTTGTGACCCCAGGTCAGGTGGGCCGGCGCCTCTCCCCCACCCCACAGGCGTTTGTAGGAGTTGACCCACTGGTTCGTCACGGCGGTGATCTCCGCGCCGTGGATGATGAGACCGGCGATGAACTGCCGCGCGATCTTGCTCAGCTGGTAGGGCGCACCGGCCTCGTAGAAGGCGTTGGAGTCACCCTCGAAGAGGGACAGGTGGGTGTGCATTCCCGACCCGGGGTGCTCGGCGAACGGCTTGGGCATGAAGGTGGCGTAGATGCCCTGGGAGAGGGCCACCTCCTTGACGACCGTGCGGAAGGTCATGATGTTGTCGGCGGTGCTCAGGGCGTCGGCGTAGCGCAGGTCGATCTCGTTCTGCCCGGGCGCGCCCTCGTGGTGGCTGAACTCGACGGAGATACCCATGTTCTCGAGCATGGTGATCGCGGCGCGTCGGAAGTCGTGCCCCGTGCCGTGGGCGACGTGGTCGAAGTACCCGGCGTCGTCGACGGGCACCGGTCGACCGTCGGGGCCGCGGCCCTGCTCGAGGAGGAAGAACTCGATCTCGGGGTGCGTGTAGAACGTGAACCCGAGGTCGGCGGCCTTGTCGAGGGCGCGCTGGAGGACGTGCCTCGGGTCGGCGAAGCTCGGCGAGCCGTCCGGCATCTGCAGGTCGCAGAACATCCGCGCCGTGCCGGGCGGGTCGCCGCGCCACGGCAGGATCTGGAAGGTCGCCGGGTCCGGCTTGGCGAGCATGTCAGCCTCGTAGATCCGCGCGAAGCCCTCGATCGCCGAGCCGTCGAAGCCGATGCCCTCGGAGAAGGCGCCTTCGAGCTCGGCCGGGGCGACGGCGACGGACTTCAGGGTGCCGAGCACGTCGGTGAACCAGAGCCTGACGAAGCGGATGTCGCGCTCCTCGATGGTGCGCAGCACGAACTCTTCCTGACGGTTCATGTGTCGATCCTGCCGCATGCCTGTTTCACGGGTGTTAAGGACACCGGCCGAGATGTGAAGGGCCCCCGGGATCGCTCCCGGGGGCCCTCCGACTCCGCCGTATGCCGCTGGGCTCAGATCACTCGAACGTGACCTTCACCTGGAGGACGTTGCCGCCCTCCTCGGACTTGACGACAGTCATCCGCGTGCCCGAGCCGGCGACCTTCGTCGATCCCCACGGGTTCGTGGCGTCCCAGTACCGGTCGGCGACAGAGTCGTCGAAGGTCGGGATCGCCGGCTGTGCGGGAACCTCTGCCGGGACACCCCTGCGGTGGAACGTCACGGCATCGGTGGTCTCCAGGCCGAACGTGGCGTCGAAGGGCTGCCGACGGTTCGCGAGCAGGTACTTGCCCTCGAACACGATCGGAGTGGGACGTGCGTCGACGGGCAGGACCTCGCCACCCCCGGGGTGCGTCTTCGTGTTGTTGTCGTCGTACTCACCGTTGGCGAACCACACCAGCATGCCGTTCTGGAACGGGAACCGCTCCACCCAGTCCGGACGCGTGTTGGTGAAGCCGAAGTTGTACGGCCCGGTCTTGAGCGTGCTGTCGTAGCCGCTGTAGACCCGGTTCTCCGCCAGGTACATGTCCCGCACCTGGCGGGAGGTCGTCCCGCTGATGATCGAGAAGCCCTTGGCCGTCCACGAGCCGGCGCCGCTCTCCACGTCGTCCACGGTCGTCGCACCGTCGACGGTCACGGCGATGTCGTCGAGGTAGGCCTCGCTGGCGACGCCGCCATCGGTGGTGACCCGGAACCGGAACTGGACGTTCTTGCCGGCGTACGACGACAGGTCCCAGCTCTTCTCGGTCCACGGGAAGGACCCGTCGATCGGGGAACCGACCTGCGTCCACGTGGCGCCGTTGTCGTCCGAGACCTCGCCGTAGAGGTAGTCGTAGTCGACCTCGAGCCCGCCCTGGACGTAGGCACTCACCGAGCCGGACGTCGCGGACGTCAGGTCGACCGAGCGCGACAGGGTGGATGTCATGTCATCGCCGAACCCGCTCCACCATTCGGCAGAGCCCGAGTGGGGCGTGTTGCGGACAGTGGTCACCGTGCGCTCGGGAAGCGTGACCAGGAGAGCCTGGTGGTTGGTCCTGCTGGCGCGGTCGGCCGCGCCGAGCTTCACCGTGCTGTCCTGGCCGAACGGCACGACCTTGTAGTCCAGCCAGCCCAGCTGGAGCTTCTCCCAGGCACCCATGTAGCCGGGCGTCGTGCCGATGGAGTCGCCGCCGCGGTTCAGCCAGGAGCCGCTGCTCATCAACGACCAGAAGCCGGTGCTGTTGTCGCCGCCGGCGGTGTCGTAGAGGTCCGGCAGGCCGAGGTCGTGGCCGAACTCGTGGGCGAAGACGCCGAGGCCGCCGTTCTCCGGCTCCGTGGTGTAGTCGCCGATCCAGATGCCGGTGTCACCGATCGGGACGCCGCCGGCCTTGTTGATCTCGGGCCCGGCCGTTCCGAAGGTGGTGGAGTAGGCGTACCAGCGGTGCGACCAGATGGCATCCTCGCCCTGGGCGCCGCCGCCGGCCTCTTCGCCCTCACCGGCGTGGATCGCCTGGAAGTGGTCGATGTAGCCGTCGGGCTCGAGGAAGTTGCCGTCGCCGTCGTAGTCGTAGCGGTCGACCTTGTCGAACTGCGCCAGGTAGCCCTTGATCTCATCGAGCGACTTGCCCGCGGCGACCTGGGCGTCGTACCACGCCTTCGCCGTGTCCTTGACGAACGGCCAGTACGTCGACGAGGAGGAGTATTTGTTGGAGCCGTAGCGGGCCTCGTTGTAGGGCAGCTTGACCCAGTCGGAGACGTCGCCCTTGGCGAGGAAGCGGCCGTTGGACTGCTTGAGGTAGAAGTCCTTGAAGGACTCGCCGTCCCCGAACATCAGCTCCAGGTAGTGGGCGCGGTTGAAGTCCTTGATCCAGTAGGTCGAGTTGTCGTCGGTCGCGTTGCCGTCCCAGTTCCGGTCCGGCTCGGGGATCTGGTTGCGCACGGGACCGGGGGTGCCGCCGGTGTTCACGTTGATCTGGTCGCCGAACTCGGCAAGGATCGTGAAGACCGACTCCTCACGGTTCACGGGGTAGTCGATGTACTTGGACTTGCCGTCCTTGCCCTTGACCTCGATGACGCGGTTGCCCTTGATCGTCGTGGTCGTGGCCTGTCCCCTGACGAGCTTGTCCACCGCGTCCTTGCGGCGGTCGGCGGCAGCCTCGGCGAGGGGGTTGGGCAGGTTGTCCGGACGGGAGGCGTGGGCCTCGGCAGGGTCGCTGCTGATGACCGAGCCCGCCTGGGGCGTGGCCTGAGCCTGTCCCGGCACGGCGAGGCCCGTGGCGACGAGCGCCCCGACGGCCAGCCCTGAGACAGCGCTCCATTGACGCTTGTTCAAAGTGGTGTCCTCCTGTGTTCCAGCGCCGGATTGGCGCCGCGGGCCATTGGATCACTCACTCCGGTCGAATGGGGCGTTACTGACCAACTATTTACGAAACGGGCCTCTGGCGTCGTGGTCGAGGCAGCGGCGAACGTCTCCGGTCCACGCCCCGTGAGCGGTCGCGGCCGTCGCTATGCTCGGGCACATGACCGACGCGGTGCCTGCCGAGCAGCCCAATCCCTACGGCTCGGGGCAGGCAGCAGCCGCACCGGTGCGCAGGGTGCGCATCCCGCACCTGCAGGCGCTCAAGGCGGAGGGCCGCAAGTGGGCGATGCTCACGGCGTACGACATGTACTCGGCGCAGATCTTCGACGAGGCCGGCCTGCCAGCGCTGCTCGTCGGCGACTCGGCCGGCAACAACGTCCTTGGCTACGAGACCACGGTCCCCGTGACGGTGGACGAGCTGCTTCCTCTCGTCCGGTCCGTCAGCAGGAACACCCGTCGCGCGCTCGTGGTGGCCGACCTGCCCTTCGGGTCCTACGGCGGCTCGCTCCAGCAGGGGTTCGACACCGCCGTTCGTTTCATGAAGGAAGGCCTGGCCCACGCGGTCAAGCTCGAGGGCGGCAGTGCCATGGCGCCTCTCGTTCAGCTCCTGACCACCGCGGGCATCCCGGTCATGGCTCACGTCGGGTTCACGCCGCAGAGCGAACACCAGCTGGGCGGCTACCGGGTCCAGGGCCGCGGCGACGCAGCCGATGCCCTCGTGGATGAGGCGCGCGCGCTCGAGGAGGCGGGCGCCTTCGCCATCGTCCTCGAGATGGTGCCCGCACCGGTCGCTGCCCGCGTCACCGAGGTGCTGAGCATCCCCACGATCGGCATCGGCGCGGGGTCCGGGACCGACGCCCAGGTGCTCGTCTGGAGCGACTTCGCCGGCCTGCGCGCGGGCAAGGCGCCCCGCTTCGTCAAGAAGTACGCCGACCTGCGCGGCATTCTCACCGAGGCCGCACAGTCCTACGCAGCCGACGTGGAGTCAGGTGCGTTCCCGGCTCCGGAGCACTCCTTCGAGGAGTGACTCGAGCGGGGACGTCAGCCGTCGAGCTTCTCGTCGTCCCACCCCGGTGCCTCGTTGCGGTGCTCCCACTCACGGTCCTCCGCGTCCCACTTCTCGGTCCGCTCCCGGGCGTGCTCGAGTGCCTCACGGGCCTCGACCTCGGTGTCGTAGGGACCCATGACCTGGGCACCCCTGCTGCGGTTCTCGTCCGTCTCGACCTGACCGGTGTCGACGTTGTACCAGAAGCTCATCCCGCTCTCCCTTCGACGTGTTCGCCCAGCGAACGCCCATCCCAGAGCGCGTGCGCGAACGACCTAGACTCCACCGTATGCCGTTGGCCAGCTCACGCGTCGCACCGCACCAGGTGACTCCGCGACGTCCCGTACCCACCTCCATCGAACGTCCTCACTACGTCGACGTGGCCCACCCTCGCGAGGACGGGGACATTCACGTCAAGGATGCCGAGACCATCGAGAAGATGCGTGTCGCGGGGCGAGTCGCGGCGCAGGCGATGGCCGCCGCGGCGGAGCGGATCGCCCCCGGCGTGACCACCGACGAGCTCGACGCGGTGGCGCACGAGTTCATGCTCGACCACGGCGCCTACCCCTCGCCGCTCGGCTACAAGGCGTTCCCGAAGTCCATCTGCACAAGCGTCAACGAGGTCATCTGTCACGGCATCCCCGACACCCGTCAGCTCGAGGACGGGGACATCGTCAACATCGACGTCACGGCCTACGTTCACGGCGTCCACGGCGACACGGATGCGACCTACCTCGTCGGTGAGGTCGACGATGAGTCGCGGTTGCTCGTCGAGCGCACGCGAGAGGCGATGATGCGCGGGATCCGGGCCGCTCGGCCCGGGCGCGAGATCAACGTCATCGGACGGGTCATCGAGAGCTATGCGAGGCGCTTCGGCTATGGCGTGGTCCGCGACTTCACCGGCCACGGCATCGGCCTCGAGTTCCACTCCGGCCTCATCGTCCCGCACTACGATGCGGCTCCGCAGTACAACACCCTGATCGAACCGGGCATGACCTTCACCATCGAGCCCATGCTCAACCTCGGCACCCCCGAGTGGGAGATGTGGGACGACAAGTGGACGGTCGTGACACGTGACCGGCGGCGGTCCGCGCAGTTCGAGCACACGATCGTCATCACCGAGGACGGCAACGAGATCCTCACGTTGCCCTGAGGTCCTTTCGTGGCCACGGTTCTCCACCCACCCGGCACGTCAACCAGATCCCGGCAAGAAAGCGACAGACATGGCGAAGAACGGCAACCCGCTGGGGATCGACATCGGGGGCAGCGGCATCAAGGGCGCCCCCGTCGACCTCGACACCGGCACCTTGCTGCAGAAGCGCCTGCGGATCGACACACCGCAGCCCGCCACCCCTGACGCCGTGGCCCGCGTGGTCGATGTCATCGTCGACGCGTTCGCCGACGTCACCGGTGACTCGCCCATCGGCGTCACGGTGCCTGCCGTGGTCATCCGGGGCACGGTCCTGTCCGCCGCCAACATCGACCCGTCGTGGGTGAACACCGATGCAGCGGCGTTGATCAAGGAGCACACGGGCCGCTCGGTGACGGTGCTCAACGACGCCGACGCCGCCGGCCTCGCCGAGCTGCACTACGGCGCGGCCAAGGGCGAGAAGGGCCTCGTCATCCTGACGACGCTCGGCACCGGCATCGGGACCGCCCTCATCTACGACGGCAAGCTCATCCCCAACTCCGAGCTCGGGCATCTCGAGATCGACGGACACGACGCCGAGGACCGGGCCGCCTCGTCGGTCAAGGAGAACGAGGGGCTGAGCTGGGACGAGTGGATCGAGCGTCTCCAGCGCTACTACGAGACGATCGAGATGCTCTTCTCCCCCGACCTCATCGTCGTCGGTGGCGGGGTGTCGAGGGACTCCGACATGTTCCTGCCCAAGCTGCGGCTCCGGGCGCCGATCGTCCCGGCAGTGCTGCGCAACAAGGCGGGGATCATCGGTGCTGCCCGTCTCGCTGCCGACCTCGCTGCGGTCACTCGCTGAGGCGCAGGAGCAGGTCAGCCGCACGCCGCTCGTAGACCACCGCACTGAGTCGTACGCCGAACCACAGCAGCGCGACTCCCGACGTCAGCCCCATGGCCAGCGCCGGCAGGACCGCCCAGCCACTCCCGAACCAGGCGAGCACCCCGAGCACGAGGACCGGCGCCGCCAGGACGAGGGTGGCGACGCTCGACACCGTCTGCGACAGCATCGTCATGCCGACCGCACCCGGCGGTGTCTGGAAGGGGCTCTCGCCGGGCTTCGGCACCGGGTAGGGAAGCACGATGCTCAAGGTCGACGAGATGGCGTAGCCGGCGCCCAGGAGCGCCAGGGAGAGTCCTACCGAGGCGGGCAGCAGGTCCCAGCGGCCGGTGATCCACGAGCCGACGACCGAGTACACCGCGACGAGCGGCAACGCCAGGACGACGTTGGGCACCAGTCGGCCGAGCCGGTCGGCACGCCCCGGGACGGGCGAGGCGACGTGCATCCAGAAGGCCGTCGAGTCGTAGGCCGTGGCGTTGTGCTCGCTCCAGCTCGTGAGGAAGGCCGCAAGGGGCCCCATGAGGAGCGGCACCCACACCAGGCCCGCGGAGTAGTGGGGGACGAGCAGCGCGAGGGGTGCCACCGGGCTGAGGAGCATCGAGACCTGGTAGCGCGGGTCCCGGGCCCAGTACGTCAGAACGCGCGCCGCCACCGCCCAGGTCGGGTTGTCGGGGACCGAGCCGAACAGGCCGAGGTCACCGGGACCGGCGCTCTTCGAGACGGCCCGAGCGACCCCGCGGGGCGACTCGACCTGTCGACGAACGGCCCTGTCCCACAGTGCCGTTACGGCGACCAGGCCAGTGGTGGCGAGCAGGAGGCGGAGGACGCCGACAGAGACGGCACCGGCGGCGACGTCTCCCGGCGCGGCCCACGCCCACCCCAAGGGCGTCCACGCGAGCAGGTCCCCGGCCGTCCTCGCGCGGTCCTCGAGATCCCCGGCGGCCTCACCGACCATGGAGAGCGCCGGAACACCGACCGCCAGGAGCAGGAAGCCGACCATGGTCGTGACGTCTCTCCCCCGACGGCTCGACACCGCGTCGGTGGCCAGTGCTGTCACCCATCGGCTGAGGGCGACCGCGGTCAGCAGCCCGACGGGCACCGCGACGAGGGCCGTGACGGTGGACCACACCGTCTGCGAGAACGCGATCACCACCCCCACCCCGATGATCATCGACGCGATGGCGGGCAACCCGACGAGGGCGCCGAGGAGGAGGCCGACGGCAAGCTGCCGCGGTGGCACGGAGTAGGTGGCGAAGCGAGCGGCGTCCAGCGTCGGGTCGGAGCCGAACGCCAGCACGGGCACGAGGACCCACAGGATGGTGCCGACTGCGCCCCCGATGACGACGACGAAGCGGGCCGACTCGGGTTCACCGCGCAGCGCCGCCACCGTCACCGCCAGGGCCACGACGAGGAACGCGCCGTAGAGCACCCCGAGAACCATCCCGATCGCCTGGGCCCGGCTCCGCCGCAAGGTGTTCCGGAGCAGGTCGAGCTTCAGTCGGACGAGGTGCGCAACCACGCGAGCCCCTCCACCTCGGTGGATCCACCGACGAGGTCGACGAAGCGGTCCTCGAGGCTGCCGCCGGCCCGGACCTCGTCGAGCGTGCCCTGCGTGAGGACCTGGCCCTCGGAGATGACGGCGACATGGGTGCAGATCCGCTCCACGAGATCCATGACGTGGCTGGACAGGACGACGGTGCCCCCCGCGGCGACGAAGTCCTCGAGGATTCCTCGGATCGTCGCGGCGGACACGGGATCCACCGCCTCGAACGGTTCGTCGAGGACGAGCACGCGTGGGGCGTGGACGAGCGCCGTTGCCAAGGTGACCTTCTTCGTCATCCCGGCGGAGTAGTCGACGACGAGCTTGCCCTGTGCCTCGATGAGGCCGAGCGCGTCGAGCAGCTCCTCGGCGCGCTGCCGGGCCACCTCGCGCGAGATCCCGTGCAGCAGTCCGGCGTAGACGATCAGCTGCAAGCCCGTCAGCCGGTCGAACACGCGTAGCCCGTCGGGCAGGATCCCGAGCAGGCGCTTCGCGGTGACCGGGTCGGCCCACACGTCGTGGCCGAGGACGAAGACGTGGCCGGCATCCGGGCGCAGCAGACCGGTCGCCATCGACAGCGTCGTGGTCTTGCCGGCGCCGTTCGGGCCGACGAGGCCGAAGAACGAGCCACGCGGAACATCGAGGTCGATCCCCTTGACGGCGATGACCTCCCCGAACCGCTTCCCCAGTCCCCGCAGTGCGATCGCGGGGCCGGGCATCGGCGCACCGTGCGGCGCCGGCAGACCCAGTGCTTGTCCGGACACTCATTCCCCCTGTGTGTCGTCTCGATCAGAAGTCGCCGGACTCGCCGTCGCCGAGGTATCGCAGCGTGAGTCCCGCAACTCCGGCGAAGGACTCGATGTGGCCGGAGTACATCCGCTTGCCCCGCTCCGAGAGCAGGGCGTCGTGGATCGGGACGAAGGTCTTCGGCGCGATGCGGCTCACGAAACCGATCGAGTCCCGGCTGGCGCACCAGGGCGCGTTGAGCGGATGGGCGAGCACGTCGACCTCGCCCGGCTCGGCGTCGTAGGCGTCGCCGGGGTGGAAGAGGCTCGGCTCGCCCTCGGCGCGGAGCACCAGACCGACGTTGGGGATGACCGGCATCTGGTCGTGGTTGAACGCGTGCAGCTCACCCACCGGGGTCACCGTGACCTCGCCGACGGCGAACGGGTCGCCCTGCCGGCTGGGCACGACCGCGAGGCCCTCGGCGACCAGCTTGCTGGCCGTGAGCGGGTCGGTGTGCACCGTGGCGCGCGGGTTCGCCCGGATGACGCGAGCCGCCGGTGCCGGGTCGAAGTGGTCCGGGTGGTTGTGCGTCACGAGGATCGCGTCGAGGTCGGTCAGGTCCTCGAAGCCTGTGGAGAAGTTGCCCGGGTCGATGAGGATGCGCCAGTCGGCCATCTCGACGAGGAGGCATGCGTGTCCCAGGTGAGTCACTCGCATACGGCCAACCTAGGACATCGGCTCGGTCGGGGTGGAGGGGGCGTGCAGGGTCAGCGGTTCGGGGGCCGTCAGCCAAGGCACCAGGCCGACGAGGCACACCACTCCGGTCATGAGGAAGGCGACCCCGAAGCCGAGGACGTCTGCGACGAGGCCGATGAGGATCGGCCCGACGATGGCGCCCCCGTCCTGCGCCATCTGGAACGTCGACAGGACGCGCCCGCCGTTGCGCTCGTGGCCGACCACGTCGGCGAGCGCGGCCTGCTGTGCGGGGTTGACGAGGCCGGCACCGACCCCGGAGATCGCGGACAGGCCGAAGAGGAGGACGAGCCCGGCGCCGACCGACAGGGACCGGTGCTGCGCCAGCCCGAGCAGCGCCATGGCGGCTCCCATGACGAGGAGCCCGACAATGACGAGCGGTCGGCGTCCCACCCGGTCGGCCAGGCGCCCGGAGACCTGCAGCGTGGCCGCGGTCCCCACTGCGCCGATGCCCAAGGTCGCCCCCGCGACCCAGGGGCGGTCGAGCACCGCGGTGGCGAGCAGCGGCAGCACCGCCATCCGCACCCCGAAGTTCGTCCACCCGTTGGCGACTCCCGAGGCGAGCGCTGCCCGGTAGACCGGCGACCCCCAGGCCTGAGACAGGGTCATCACGTCGCGCCCGTGCCCATCGTCAGCGGGCCGGAGGCGGGCACCGCCCAGCCCGACCGCCACGACGACCGCGGCGATGAGGAGCGCCACGCCGTAGACGATGAACGGCGCGCGCAGGCCCCACCCGGCGAGCAGGCCGCCGAGGACGGGGCCGATCATCCCCCCGATGAGGAACGCCGAGCCGTACGTCGATGAGACTCGCCCGCGGGCGCTCGGCGGGGCCAGTCGCACGAGCAGCGCCATCGCCGAGATCGTGAACATCGTCGACCCGATGCCGCCCAGCCCGCGGAAGACCAGGAGCTGGGCGTAGGACTGCGCGAACGCCGTCGCGAACGACGAGACGGCGACGATGACCAGACCGGTGAGGTAGACGGGCCGCTCCCCCAGCCGGCTGACCAGCTCCCCACCCACCGGGGCGAACACGAGGCGGAAGAAGGCGAACGCCGAGACGATGACGGAGGCCGCGGCGACGCCGACGTCGAACGACCGGGCGTAGGCGGGCAGGACCGGCGCGACGAGCCCGTAGCCGATGGCGATGACGAAGGCCGAGCCGACGAGGATCCAGATCTCCCGAGGGATCTGGATCCGGGCCGGAGCAGCTGTCGTCACCACGCCGCCATTCTCACCCGCAGGTCCGACACGACCCCAATCGGGCTGGAAGGTCAGTCGTGTCGGAAAGCGAGCTCAGCGGCATACGGCCATCCGTTCTGTCGCGCCGGCTGACGGCGTCAGGACAGCGCGGCGCAGATATCGGTCGCTGTGCCGCTGGCCGAGGTCAGCGTGAAGACGCCCCGGTGTCGACGGTGAAGGCCACCTGCCCGACGTAGAGCGTGGTCGAGGGCCCGGCTGGGACGTCACTCGGGAACAGGATGAGCACCGTGTGGCCATTCATCCTGACCGTCTGGGACCCGTCCACTCCGTAGCTTGTGTGCACCACGGCCCCGTTGGACCGGAAGGACACCGTCTCGCTGGTGGTGAGGTTGGTGAAGGTGAGGGCTCCTCCCTTCCCCGCGGTGATGGAGCGGACGACCCGGTCGTCCCGATCGACGAACTCCGCCGTGTGAGTGTTGCCGCCCGCACTCTCGATGCGCAGGTCGAAGTCCGCGCAGGCCACGCCAGCGGGCATGTCGTAGGCAAAGCCGGGGTCATCCGCCCCGGACGCAGTCGCGCTCGTCGCTCCGAGCGCCAAGGTGGCCATCGCGCTCGCGACGCCAAGTCTCCTGACTACCGATCGCATGGTGAGGCCACTCCGCAGTCGGAATGGTTATTGTCCAAGGGCGCGGACCGATCGCCGTCGCATCCCGACCTTCTCGAGTGCTCAGACATGACGACGCCCATGACGCCCACGGCCGCCAGGCCACTGCCTCTCCGCGCGCCCACCCCGGCCCGCCGCCTTCTGGCTGCAGGCGTCGTCGTCGCTGCATTCCTGCTGACTCGTGGAGTCGCTCAGGCCGTCACGCCCTTCATCCGTCAGGACGACTGGCCCTTCCTGCTGCCGCCGGACACGTCAGGAGTCCTTCCGACGACCTACTACAACGTGAGCGAGGGACGGTGGCTCAACTGGGCGTGGTGGGCCGTCGTCGGCCAGCACGGCACACCCACGACCGCGGCCCTCACCTACGCCGTCGGCTATGCCCTGCTCGTCCTGGGCATGTGGCGGGCGCTCCGCCTCTCCGGCCTCCGTACCGGACCCGTGGTCGAGGCCCTGCTCGGCCTCGCGCTCTTCGCATCCTGCGTGTGGGTCCAGCTGCTCTACTGGCCAGGGACGCTGACGCCGTCAGTCCTCATGGCCGCTGTGGCGATGTGGCTGCTGCCCTGGGCGGGGCGCTCGTCCGTGCGGCTCGGCCTCTGGCTCATCGTCGGTGAGGTCTCCGCCGTGCTGACCTATCCCCCGATCGGTGCCGTGCTCCTCGTGTTCGCCGTCGTGTACCTGCGCGAGGCGCCCTGGCGTCGGCTGCTCCTCTGTGGAGCCACCTGGCTCGGGGCTTTTGCCCTGGGCGTCGGTGTTGCCTACACCCTCAACTGGTTCAACTACGGGCAGTTCGGCCTCCAGCTCGCCAAATGGCGCCGCCCCAACCCGCTCACCTCGCTCGACGCCCTCGCAGTCAACGCGGAGCGCTGGTTCGAGGCGGCCGGGACCCTGTGGGCCGCCCAGTGGTGGACGTTGCTCGTCGGCTTCGTCGGGATCGCCCTCGGCTGGGGCGACGCCACCGTCCGTCCACGCCTTCAGCGACTCCTTCTCGCGTTCGTCCTCGCCTATGGCCTCGACGCCGCGCAGACGCTCGCGACCGGCGTCGTCACGGAGGCGCGAGGCCAGCTGTGGACCTGGCTCCTTGCGGTCCTGCCTGTCGCGCTCCTGCTCATCGAGCGGCACGACGTCGACCCGGTGTCCGGGGCACGGCGCCGGCACCACGTCCACCGCATCGCCACGGTGCTGCTCACGGTGCTCGCAGTCGGCGGAGTGGTGACCTGGCGCGCCGACATCGGCGCACACCAGGCCACCCGCATGCAGTACGCATCCATTGCCGAGGCCGCCACCGCGCACGCCCCCGGTACCGACGCACCGAGGATCGTGGTCTACCAAGACCCCTCGGTGCGCGAAACCCGCGAAGGCCGGATCATGGCCAGCACGCTCTTCATGGCAGTACGCCAAGAGCTCGGCGGCGTTCTACCCGGATGGTGCCGAGGCTGGCAGTGCGGCGAGCTGGCGGCGCGAGCGGGGTCGGAGTCCGTCATTCGCCTGGCCAACGACGTCGTCGGCATCGTGGTGCCGGCCCCGCCCGACTGGCTCTGAGGCAGTCCAGCGGCCCTCCACGGCAAGGCCCGGACCGCAGTGGGCTCTCCGAACGACCTTTCACATACAACGTGTATGTGAACGCTTCGTGCATGTCCACCCCGGCCCGCAAGCGGGACCTCGACGCTGCCGCCACGCGTGAGGCACTCCTCGAGTCCGGCCGCCGGCTCTTCCTCCAGGGCGGCTACGCCGCGGTGTCCGCCGAGGCGCTCGTCCGGTCGGCTGGGCTCACGCGCGGCGCTCTCTATCACCACTTCGACGGGAAGAAGGGGCTCTTCCGGGAGCTGGTGGCCGCACTGCAGGACGACGCTGCGGCACTCGTGGGACGTGCGATGAGTCAGGCCTCGGACCCTTGGGACGCGGCGTCGAACGGAGCCCGCGCCTTCCTGGAGCTCACCACCGAGACCGCCTACCGGGAGCTGGTCCTCATCCAGGCCCCGCTCGTCCTGGGGTGGGCCCTGTGGCGTGAGCTCGACGAGGAACGCCTCGGCAGCCTCGTCGTGACCGGCATCCGGGCCCTCCGGGACGCGGGACGGCTCTCGCCTCTGCCAGAGCAGCTCGTCGCCACAGGGCTCTACGGAGCCCTCACCGAGCTGTCTCTCGTGGTGGCGGCCGACCCCTACCCCCACGTGGCGCTCGAGCGGGCACACCGGGTGTTCATGGCGATGCTCGGCGGCTTGGGGTCCTCGTGAGCTCGCCCTACGTCTTCGAGGTGACGCGCGCCGATGGCTTCATCGCCCCCGGTGGGGTCAATGTCGTCGGCTTCCGGGAACGGTCGGGCACCGCTTTCACCCATCGCATCCTCCCGCGACCATCCGTCGGCGTCGTCATCGACTGCACGACAGGGTCGATCACCGCGGGGCCGATGAGGTCGACGGGTGGTCCGGCACCGAGCGGCGTGGTCGGCGGCATGACCCCCGTGGACGGGCAGGTCTGCGCCGCGAGGCTCGACTGCCTCGAGATCCAGTTCTCGCCCCTCGTTGCCGGCGCCTACCTCGACGTCGCCCCCGTCGAGCTCGACAGCCCCTTCCTCTCCCTCGACGACGTCTGGGGTCCACCGGCGCAGTCCCTCAAGGGTCAGCTCCTCGAGAGCCACGACTGGGAGTCGCGCTTCTCTGCCGTCGGCCAGCTGCTCATGGCAGTGCGCCGCGAGCAGCACCGAGTCGACCCCGAGATCGCCGATGCCTGGCGGCTCATCGTCGCCACCGGGGGGCGGGTGCCCGTGGCGAGGCTCGCCGATCGCTACGGCTGGAGCCGGACCCGCTTCTGGCGGCGGTTCCGTGCACAGGTGGGCCTCTCACCGAAACGCGCGACACGCGTCGTCAGGTTCGACCGCGCCCTGCGACTCGTCAGCGCCGGACGGCCACTTGCCGTCGTCGCGACCGAGACGGGGTTCGCCGACCAGCCCCATCTCAACCGTGAGTTCCGCGAGCTCGCCTCGACCACTCCGACGTCCCTCCTGCGCGAGCCCATCTGGAGATCCCCGATGTCCTGGACCTCACCACGAGGCTCGGGTCCAGCGGTTTCCTCGGACCAGCCGGCCCGCGGCGCACAAAAGTCCAAGACACCGGACATGGGGTCCCGCCACGATGGGGAGGGTCACCCACGCAGCGCCACCTCGTCCCCGGGGTCGCGTCGCGTCACGTCAGCGGGCCGAAGGGGGCCCGCCGTTCCGCTCGGAATCCCACGGGCCGCCGGTCGAGCTCGGTAGCCACTCACGCCAGGAGGCACCATGCGCAAGGTCGTAGCCGGACTCTTCCACTCCCTCGACGGAGCCGTGGAGAGTCCGGACCGGTGGCAGTTCGACAGCTTCGACGACGAGGTCGGCGAGCGCATGAACCGGACCATCGGCAGCATCGACGATGCCCTGATGGGCCGCGTCACCTATAAGGAGTGGTCCGGCTACTGGCCCCACTCCGCACCCGCGGAGGACAACTCGTTCGCCGACTTCATCAACGCGGTCCCGAAGCACGTCGCTTCCACGACCCTCACGGGGCCGCTGGAGTGGCAGAACTCCACCGTCATCGAGGGCGAGCTGCACGATTACGTCCGCGGGCTCAAGGAGTCGCAGGGCAGGGACATCGGGGTGCAGGGGAGCATCGGCATCGTGCGCGACCTCGTCCTCGCCGGGCTCCTCGACGAGCTCACCCTCATCACCCACCCCGTCGTCGCGGGCGGGTCCTACCGCAGGCTCTTCCAGCCGGGTGACCCGACGACCCGGCTGGCCCTGGCCGACGCGACGACGACATCGGCCGGCAACGTCCTGCTCACGTACCACCCCCACCCCGGTTGAGCCGACCCCCGGATCTGCGCACCAACAGCAGACCCGGTCCAGGCGCACGGACACCCGGCGACACATGTCGCCGGGTGTCTGCGTGCTCTGGAAGCGTTGCGCCGCGCGAACATTCGTCCAAGCCAGAGCCCCCGGGACACCCCGACGCTGGACGCATGGAACACCACGCCAAGCCAGGGCGACCCATCGGACTCGTCTGTCTCGCCATCCTGGGGCTCGTGGCAGCCCAGCAGATGGTCAACCCGGTGCTCCCGCCACTCGCTCGGCAGCTCGGTCTCAGCGAGGTCGCACTCGGAGCCGTGTGGACGGTCGGCGGTGCGGGCATCGTTCTCGCGAGCCCGGCGTGGGGCCGTCTCATCGGTCGTTGGGGACACCGTCGCGTACTGCTCGTGTCACTCGGCGCAGCGGGGGTCGCGCTACTGGTCTTCGCCGCGGTCGCGCAGGCCGGCCTGGTCGGCGCCTTGGCCCTCGCGCCGCTCTTCGGCCTGCTCCTCCTGACGCGCGGTGTCGTCTTCGGCGTCGCTTGGGCGGGCACGCCGGTGGCAGCACAGTCGTTCGTCGCCGAGTCGACGTCCGGTGAGGCACAACGGGTTCGGGGCTTCTCGTTGATCGCAGCCGCGCAGGGCCTCGGGATGGCGGTCGGTCCCGCCATCGGTGGTGGGTTGAGCGGGTTCGGCCTCCTCGCGCCTCTCTACGTCGCGCCCGTCGTGCTCCTGGCCGTGGCGCTGGTCGTCGCTCGTGGGATGCCGCGGTCCCCGGCCGCGCGAGACGACGCAGGCCCACGGTCCGTCCACGTGGGACCGCGCGACAGACGCGTCCGTCCCTTCCTCGTGACTGCCTTCGTCATGTACCTCTCGCTCGCCCTGGTCCTGATGACCGTGGGCTTCCTGGTGCAGGACCGGCTCGGGCTCGACCCCCAGGAGACGGGCCGCTCGACGGCGCTGGTCATGCTCGCGGGCGCCACGGCGATGATCCTCGTTCAGGGCGTGGTCGTGCCTCGTCTCGCGTGGGGTCCACCGCGCCTCATCCGGGTCGGCAGCTTCGTCATGGCCGCCGGAATGTCGGTCATCCTCGTCGCCCATGCAGCGGGGCTCATCGCGGCAGGACTCGCCGTCGTCGGCGCCGGAATCGGGCTCGGGGCACCGGGGTTCATGTCGATGCCGACCCTTCTGGTCACCGCGCAGGAGCAGGACTCGGTCGCCGGGCTCATGAATTCGGGCATCGCCCTGGCCATGATGCTGGCGCCGCTGTTCGGAACGATCCTCTATGCCGCCTCCCCCGCCGCGCCCTACCTGGTGGGCCTCATCCTGCTGGTTGCGCTCGCCGGTTTCGCCCTCGTCGATCCGGCCCTGCGAGCACCCTCCGCGACCGACCACCCCCTGACCGTCAACCGCAGGTGAAGGAGGCGCGCCACGCGGGAGGTGTCACAGCTGCTCGTCGTGGACGTGAGGCCTGCAGTCCATTTTCGGCCGTCTCCGCGCCAGGCTCCGTGCCACTGGCTGGGAGGCACGAGCGGCCACTCTGCGGGTGGCGTGAGCGGAATTGAGGGAGAGCAGGGCCCGGTCACCCGAGTGCGGCGACAGATCGCGCCAGCTCGCGCCCCGTCAGCACGCAGCCTCCGAGAAGTGTGCCTTCCAGGGTGCGCTTGCCGTGCATGCCGCCGCCTCCGAAACCGGCAGCCTCGCCGATGGCATAGAGACCGGGTAGCACCGCCCCATCAGCACGGAGGACTCGGCACCCTTCGTCGGTCTCGATCCCACCCAGGGTCTTGCGCGCGACGGGGCGAAGCCGGATCGCGACGAGCTCGCCGTGGTCACCTGCGGCGATCGGCACAAAGGCCGACGTGCGCAGCCGGTCGCCGAGAAACGCCCGGACGTTGCGCAACGCAACGAGCTGCGGATCGGAGAACAACCGACGTCCCCGCGCGATCTCGGCGTCATAGGCAGCCACGTCACGGCTGAGGGCACTGGCGTCGATCGGCGTATCGGGAGTGAGCGCCGTCATCCGCTCGGCGAGGGTCGCCAGGTCCGGGGCCGTGACGACGTCCGAGCAGTGGCTGATGAGCTCGTCCGCGAGGGCGACGTTGCCTCGCAGCAGGTCTCGAGCCACCTGGAGCTTGCGCCGGTCGCGGAAGGCGGGGTTGAAGCGGGCCCCCTGGATGGCGCCCTCCTTGGCGAGGATCTCCCGGTTGAGCACCATCCACGACCAGGGTCGCCCCGTCGCCATGACCCGGCTCACCGCACCACGGGTGTCATAACCGGCGAGCTGGGGTGGCTCGAAGCGGGATCCGTCCGCCTGCATCCACAGCCCGGACTTCGTTGGTATCAGGGCCAACCCGTGCTCAGGGAAGTCTCCGTCCCAGTGCGCCACGCCCGCCGCGTAGACCCACATGTTCTCGAGGTGCACGACGGACCCACCGGCATCGGCGACCACGTCCTGCAGATGCCCGTCGATGTGTGGCCACACCCCGCCCAGCAGGTCCTCCGGCGGAGCGCCCCAGTCGTCGCGGGGCCAGCTCGCGCGGACCTTGCCCAGGTCTCCGGTTCGGCCGCCTGCAGCGATCACGACGTGCTCCGCCCGGGCCTCGAACTCACCATCAGCATTGCTGCCGCGCACGCCGACGACCTGGCCGGACTCCAGGATCAGGTCCTCGACCCGGTGCTCGCACTGGATCGTCAGTGAATCGCCCCGGGTCTGGTGGAGGGTCTGTTTCCACGGAAAGGTGGAGTTATGCCAGCACCGAGGAAGT
>NZ_BAABZW010000007.1:0-60922 GCF_040365325.1 Intrasporangium sp. DVR
CCTCACCTGGCTACGCACATAAGGGAGACACGCCCTAGCGGGTCAGCCCGCAGTTGAGGAGGCCCAAGATGGCCGTCGCACTCGAGTTCGTTCTCACCCGGGGAGTCGCTCAGGGGGTGATCACGGGGGAGCAGGCGGACCGCTTGCGAGCCCTCGCCGAGGGCGCGCCCGAGACCGTCCCGGACACGGGGCCGAGCGAGTCGTCGGCGGCCCGGAGGGGCCCCTCGCTCGTCACCGAGGCACTCGGCTACCTCGGCGGCACCATCCTGCTCGTCGGCACCTTCCTCATCGTCTCCCAGTTCTGGCCGTCGATCAGTGCCGGGACCCGGCTGGTGGTTGTCCTGCTCGTCGCTGTCGCGTTCCTCGTCGCCGGCGCCCTCGTGCCTCACGGCCTCGACAACGTCGGGACCAGGCTCCGTGCGGTCCTCTGGGCCCTCAGCGTGGTCGCCCTCATCGGGGTGGCGGCCATCCTCTTCTACGACGTCATGCAGACGGATGACAGGTATGTCCCGTCCCTGATCTTCCTGGTCGCCACCCTCTACGCGCTCGCCCTCTGGATCTGGCGGCCGACCGGCCTCCAGCTCGGCGTGGCAGCGGCCGGAACCGCCGTGACGGCGGGACTGCTGGTGAGCCTCCTCTCGGTGTCGTTCGATGCCGTGATCGGCGCAGTCCTCGCGGTCGGAGCCGCTTGGCTGGCGCTGGGCTGGGTCTCCGCCATCAGACCGCAGCGCGCTGCCATGGTCGTCGGGGCGGCCATCGTCTTCGTGGGCAGCCAGCTGTACGTCGTCGGCGGGTCCGGGCCGATCTGGGCGGTACTCGCGTCAGCCGGGTTGGTCGGCGTCGCCCTCTACCAGCGCGACCTGATCATCCTCGGCATCGGCTCGGTCGGGCTGCTCTTCGCCCTGCCGAACCTCATCTATGAGTGGTTCCCCAGCGTGGTGGCGGCTGCCGTGAGTCTGCTCGTCGTCGGTGGCCTGCTCGTCGTCGCAGCGCTCTACACCGCCCGCCGTGGCCGGGAGCATCCCGGGAACGGGCCGGCCGACGGCCCCGCGAACATCCCGCTCGCCAAGCCGGCCGGTCCGGCGCGCTGAACCGGGGGGAGTGTGCAGCGATCGGGGTCCTGACCCGATCCCTGCACACCGGTCCGGACAGGAGACAGCCCCCAAAGAGGGACGTTCGGCTCCCACGCCGGGCGTCCTGTGCGCAGTAGGTTCTCCGGAGGAGGTTCGACTCGAACCGTCACCTGAAGGGGTTTGGCATGCCGGAGAACATGCAGACGATCCTGTGGATCGTCCTTGTGCTGGTCGTCGTTGCACTGGTCATCTGGTTGCTGGTCTCGTCATCGAGACGCCGAAAGGTCGAAGCACGGCAACGCGCCGATGCGGCCGCCCTCCGGGCCCGAGCGGAGCAACAGAGCGCCCAGGTCCAGGCCGTGGAGGACCGCGCCTCCGTGGTCGGCTCGATCGCGGAGGACGCCCGCGCCGAGGCTGAGGCCAAGGCGGCCGAGGCGGCGCGTCTTGAGCGTCTGGCTCAACAGGAACGCGCCACGGCCGAGGCCGCACGACACGAGCGCGAGACGCTGGTGCGAGAGGCCGACCGTCTCGACCCCGACGTGCGCACCGATGACGAGGGCTACCGGGTCGACCGGTCCGGTCATCGGCTCGACGGCGACGGGCAACCGGCCCAGGAGCGTGGAGCCTTCGGTCGGCCCGGTGGCGCACCCGGCTCGGTGGCTGCGGGCGTGGCGCTGGGGACCGCCGGTGCAGCGGACGCCGCGACCGACCGCCCTGGCGGTCCCCGGCCCTTCACCGAGGAGGAGGACGAGCCCGATCTCGCGGACGCGGAGAACCCCTTTGCAGGACAAGGTGGGTCGCAGCCGGATGCGGAACTGGTGTCAGAGTCGGACGTCTCGGCGCCGGGCGATCCGCGAGGTGAGGGGGAGGACCCCGACTGGGTCAACAGCCCGGTCGAGGACATCGACGACGAGGAGCTGGCCGCCTCAGCCGCCGAGGAGACAGCCGCTGAGGACTGGATCAACGGCCCGGACGATGAGGACGCCGAAGCCGCCCCTGTTGCAGCTGCGCCCATGGCGGGTACCACTCCTGCGAGCACGACCCCCGCGCGAGAGGACGAGGCGATGGCGAACGAGGACGCGGACTGGGTGAACAGCCCGGTCGAGGACGTGGACCAACAGGAGATCGACGCCTCAGCGGCGGCGGAGAGCGAGTCAGCCGACTGGATCAACGGGCCGGACGACGATGCCTTCACCCCGGGCACCCGCGCAGGCACCGGCGCCGAGTCGCCGGCCTTCCGCGAACAGCTGGCGGCTGACCCGATGACGGTCGACCAGGTCGAGGTCCCCGCGCTGGAGGACCGTGACGATGTCGTCGTCGGTGGCGGCACCCCGAGCGACGACCCGGGTGACCATCGCGGGCAGCCCTGGTCGACTGACCTGACCGAGCCGGCGAGCACCAGCTCGAGCTCCACGAGCGGCACGGCACAAGAGCCTGCCGCTCCCGCTGGCCACGGCGAGGAGCCCGAGGAGACGCCCTCGGCCGAGGAGGGCGTGGCACCCGCTTCGAACCCGGGCCCCATCGAGCACTCCGATGACGCGCCGCTGCTCGACGACGTGGCCGGCACTGATGAGGGCGACACCGACGAGGGCGACACTGACGAGGGCGAGTCCCGTTCCACTGAAGCCGCGTCGACCGCGACCGGCCCGGGGGACGCCCACCGCACTGACGCCGAGCCCGCTCCTGAGCCGGCCGGTTCAGAGGTGCCACCTTTCGACGAGCCGGAGCCGGGCGAAGAGCCTGCCGAGGAGCCGGCGAGCAGCCCGTCCCCGGCGCGAGAGCGCCGTATCTCGGAGTTCGACGAGGTCCGGGACGGCGGCTTCGGGATCGGTTCGGCCGCGCCGCTCGACGATGGCGCCCAGCCGCTCGGGCACGCAGTGAAGGGCTACCGCGACTCGAGCACCTTCCTCGCGCCGGGCGCTGCGGGCTATGACGACCGCGAGCCCGACGTCTGGTTCTTCAACGAGGAAGCAGCCCGCCGCGCCGGGTTCAACCCGGCCGCCCAGTAGCCCAGCCACCCAAACGATCGAAAGAGCAGTTCGCGACACGTCCCAGCGGAGGGAACCTCCCGACGGAGCGGTGTCGCGAACTGCTCTTTCGATCTGGTGTCGCGAACTGCTCTTTCGATCTGGTGTCGCGAACTGCTCTTTCGATCTGGTGTGGGGGTCAGTCCCAGGTGCGGGCGTCGACGAGGCGGCCCGCGTCGCCCTCGGGCAGCGCGTCGACCGGGCGGACGTCCGCCGCGAAGCGCAGTCCTGACCGCACCGAGGCACGCACCTGTTCGACAACTTCGTCAGCTGCGCCGACCGAGTCATCGAGCACGACCTCGCAGGTCAGCTCGTCCTTGTGGTTGACGCGGTCGATGACGAAGCGCCACGCCGCGACCCCGGGCAGGCCGTTCATCACCGACGCGGCCTGCCGCGGATGGAGGAACATGCCCTTGACCTTGACCGCCTCGCCGACGCGGCCGAGCACTCCGGCGAGCCGGGCGGACCCGTCGTCCCCGGTGGTCCACGCAGACAGGTCGCCGGTGCCGAACCGGATGAGCGGGTAGTCCGGCCGCTCGAGCGTGACGACGACCTGGCCCTCGCCCTCGGCGACCGGCGCCCCGGAGGCGAGGTCACAGACCTCCACGTGCACGCCGGGCGCAGGCAGCAGGCCACTGCCCGGCGCGGTCTCGTAGCCGATCAGGCCGACCTCCGCAGTCCCGTAGGACATGAGCACAGTGCTCACCCGCTGCTGGAGCAGGGAGCGGAGCGAGTCGGGCAGCGGCTCCGCCGTGACGAGCGCCTTGTCCAGGCGCCACCGCTCGGCGCCCAGGTCGAGCTCGTCGAACCGGTCGACCAGGGCCTTGAGATAGCTGGGGAGCCCGACGTAGGCGGTGACCCCCAGGTCGGCGATCGCCCTGACCTGCAGGTCCTGGTTGCCGATGCCGCCGGGGACCACGGTCGCCCCGACGGTGCGGCAGCCCTCCTCGAACATCGCGCCGGCGGGGGACAGGTGGTAGCCGAAGCAGTTGAGCACGACGTCGCCGGCGCCGATCCCCGCGGCCGCGAGCGCCGGCGCCCAGCGCCACGGGTCCGCCTCGTCGAGCTCGGGCTCGTAGATCGGACCGGGTGACTGGAAGACGCGCCGCACGGTCGCCCCCTCGGCGAGCATCCCCCCGAAGGGCGGCTGCGCCTGCTGCCTGGCGAGGACGTCGTCCTTGGTGAGGATGGGCAGCCGGGTCAGGTCGCCCGACGCCAGCTCGTCCGCGGACAGTCCCGCGTGCTGGACGCGCTCGGCGAAGGCCGGCACGGCTGACGCAGCCCGCCGCGCGACGTCGCCGACAGCGGGAGCGAGCCCAGCGGCATACGCCTCGACTGCCTCGGTGAGCGTGGGGGAACGATCGAGCGACACGGGACAGCCCCTCTCAGAGCCAGCGCTTGCGGCGCTTGTAGTGCTTGACGTCGCGGAAGCTCTTGCGTCCGCCGGACTCACCCAGGCCGAGGTAGAACTCCTTGACGTCCGGGTTCTCCTGGAGCTCCTGGGCGGTGCCCTCCAGGACGATCCGGCCCTGCTCCATGATGTAGCCGTGGTCGGCGACCTCGAGGGCGCGCCGGGCGTTCTGCTCGATGACGAGGACGGTCAGGCCCATCTCCTCGTTGACCCGCTTGATGAAGGCGAAGATCTCCTTGACGAGCAGGGGCGCGAGGCCGAGGGACGGCTCGTCGAGCATGAGCAGCTTGGGCTTGGCCATGAGGGCGCGACCGATGGCGAGCATCTGCTGCTCGCCACCCGAGAGGTACCCGGCGATCCGGGCCCGCATGTCACTCAGCTTCGGCAGGAGCGCATAGACCTCGTCGAGGTCGGCCTTGGTGTCGATGCGACCGCGGAAGTAGGCGCCGGAGATGAGGTTCTCCTCGACGGTGAGGTGCTCGAAGACGTGCCGCCCCTCCATGCAGAGGGACAGCCCCAGCTTGACCCGCTCGGCCGCGTCGAGGTGGGTGATGTTCTTGCCGCCGAAGAGGATCGACCCGTCGGTCACCTCGCCGTGCTCCGTCGGGAGCAGCCCGGAGATCGCCTTGAGGGTGGTCGACTTGCCGGCCCCGTTGGAACCGAGCAGGGCCACGATCTTGCCCTCGGGCACCGCGAGCGAGAGCCCGCGGAGCACGAGGATGACGTCGTCGTAGATCACTTCGACGTTGTTGAGCGTGAGGAGGTCGGTGGCCGGCGCCGAGGCGCCGGCCACCTCCTTCCCGCTCAGGTGGACCGAGCTCATCGGATCACGACTCCGGCGTCTGGTTCGCCGCCAGCTCGACCATCTCGCCACCCTTGACCTGGTAGATGCCGGTGCCCGTGGAGCCGCGGTGCGAGTCCGCCGTGAAGGCAACCGTGCCGGACCCGACGACGCCACCGGTGTCGACCGAGACGGACTCGAGGGCCTTCTTGATCGCCTCGCCGGTCAGCTCACCACCGGCGTCGATGGCCTTCTCGATGCCCTTGGCCATGATGTCCATCGTGTACCAGCCCTGCGCGTAGTGCAGGCCCTTGTCGGCGAGCGAGGAGCCCTTGGACTTGAGGTACTCGTCGATGGCTGCGTGGCCGGGCTTCTTGGCCGACGGCGGCGCGAACGGCTGGACGAGGATGTGGCCCTCGGCGTTGTCCGCTCCGGCCGTCTTGATGAACAGCTCGTCAGCGCACCAGTTGAGGCAGACGATCTTCATGTCGAGACCCTGCGCCTTGATGTCCTTGGCCACCTGGGCCGCGGGCGAGGAGACGTTCTGGATGACGATGTACTTCGCGCCCTGGGACTTCGCCTGGGTGAGCAGGCCGACCTGGTTCGGTGTCTTGGGCATCGGGTAGGCCTTGTACCCCAGCTTGAGGCCCTTCTCCGAGATCCACGCCTGGCCGTCGGCGACCGGCGCCTGCCCGAACGGGCTGTCGTTGTGGAAGACCGCGACCTCGGCCTGGCCGCCGGCGTCCTTGGCGATCCAGTTCAGCGCGACGCGCATCTGGTCGGAGTACGTCGGGGCGACGACGAAGTTGTACGGGGACTCCTTCGGGTCCGTCAGCGCCTCGGCGTACGAGGCGGACATGAAGGGGAGCTTGTCGGCGCTGACCTTCGTGCGCAGGGCCTCCGAGTCGCCGGTGCCCCAGCCCTGGATGGCGACGGCCTCGTCGTTGACATACTTCTTGTAGAGCTCCTCGGCCGTCGGGACCTTGTAGGCGTAGTCGTTGCTGTCGGCGTCGATCTGGCGACCCTTGATCCCGCCCTTGCCGTTGAGCCAGTCGATGTAGCCGAGCATGCCGTCGTTGTAGGGCGTGCCGACGTCACCGGTGGCCCCGGTGCGGTCGGCGATGATGCCGATCTTGATCGGGGTGGTGTCACCGGACGCGCCGGCGCCGGGCCCGTCGTCGGTGGCCGCCCCGCCGCACGCGGACAGGGCCAGTGCCGCGGCTGCCGAGGTGGCCACCGCCGCAATGCGGATGCTGAACTTCATTTCTTCTCCATTCATCGGTCGCCTGCTGGCGGGATGGTGCTGCTGCGTGGGATGTGGACGGGTCTTGAGGGGCAGGCCATCGCTAGTAGCGGAAGGGCCAGAACCGGATGTAGTCCTTCATCCGGGTCCAGATTCGATCGAGTCCTCTGGGTTCCACCAGGAGGAAGACGATGATCGCGACGCCGAAGACGGCGTTCTTGAGGGCGGGCAGCTGGTCGGACAGGGTGGGCAGGCTCGAGCCGAGCACGTCCACGAGCTCCGTGAGCAGGGCCGGGAGCAGGCCCATGAAGATCGCACCGTAGACCGCGCCGGCGATGCTGCCGAGGCCGCCGACGATGATCATCGCGAGGTAGAGCACGGAGACGTCGAGGGTGAAGCGCTCCCAGGTGACGGTCTCCGTGTAGTGGGCGGTGAGCGCGCCGGCGAGGCCGACGAACCCGCTCGACACGGCGAAGGCGGTGACCTTCGCGCGGGTGATGTTGACGCCGATGGCCTCGGCGGCGATGTCCTGGTCCCGCACGGCCATGAAGCTGCGGCCGATCGTGGTCCGGAACAGGTTGCGGGCGACGACCACGGCGAGGGCGGCCAGTGCGAGGAGGATCCAGTACCACTGGACCTCGAACATGCGCCGCTCGACCTCGAAGCCGGCCACCTGCAGGCGGTTGACCTCGAGGTAGCCCTTGCCCTCCGTCAGCCACTCCCAGCGCCGGACGACGAACATGATGATCTCCTGCGACGCCAGGGTGGCGATGGCGAGGTAGAGGCCCTTGAGCCGGAGGGCCGGGAGGCCGAAGAAGGCGCCGACCGCCGCGGTCATGACGACGGCGATGATGATGCTGATCGGCACGGGCACGCCGGCCCGATCGGAGATGATCGCCGAGGTGAACGCGCCGACGGCGAGGAAGCCGCCCTGCCCGAGCGATATCTGGCCGGTGAACCCGACCAGGATGTTGAGGCCGACCGCCCCGATCACGGAGATGAGGATGACGTTGGCGATGCCGAGCCAGTACTTGTCCAGGATGTAGGGCGCCGCGAGGAGCAGCACGATCATGAGGACGAGCCGGAAGTACTCGGCCCGCGTGTGCCGCAGACGCAGCTCGGACCGGTAGGTCCTGTGGTGGATGCCGGTGGCAGTCGCCATGGGTCAGACCCTCTCGATCCGTGTCTCGCCGAAGATGCCGTAGGGCCGCACGATGAGGATGGCCACCAGGACGATGTAGGGGACGACCTCGGCCAGGCCGGGGTCTGCGTAGCCGGAGACGTACTGCTTGAGCAGCCCGATGACCAGGCCGCCGACGACCGTGCCCGGCACGGAGTCGAGACCGCCGAGGATGACGACCGGGAACACCATCAGCCCGAAGGCCGCGATCCCCTGCTCGACCGCTGACAGGTCGGCGAGGAGCACACCGGCGATGAGCGCCGAGATCGCGGCGAGGATCCAGGCCAGGCTGAACACGCGCTTGACCGAGATGCCCATCGTCAGGGCCGCCTGCTGGTCATCCGCGACGGCCCGCATCGCGACGCCGTGGCGGGACTTCTGGAAGAACGCCGAGAAGGCGAACAGGACGATGGCGGCGACACCGATGACGATGAGGCGGTTCAGCGGGACGGTCGCCCCGCCGATCATGATCGTGCCGGTGGGCAGGATCGGCGGCTGTTCGCGGACGGCGGTGCCGTAGAAGATCTGCACGAGTGCCTTGAGCACGGCCGACAGACCGATCGTCACCATGATGACGCTGATGGCGTGTTCGCCGATGAGCGGCCTGAGCACGAACCGCTCGACGACGACACCGAGGACGATCGCGACGAGGACGCCGAAGACGGCCGCGAGGATGAGCGGCAGCCGCATGACGACGAAGGCCGTGTAGAACATGTAGGCACCGACGAGCAGGAACTCGCCCTGGGCGAAGTTGATGACGCGGGTCGCCTTGTAGATGAGGACGAAGCCGAGGGCCGCCAGGGCGAGCAGGGCGCCGTCGGACAGGCCGTAGACGGTGAGCGAGATGAAGGTGTTCATCGGCGGCCGCTCCAGACGGGTCGGCGTCCCCGGCCTTCGGGAGCGCGGAAGGTGGACATGTCGACGATCTGGAGGACGAGGTTGCGCTCGACCTGGGTGCCGTCCTGGTAGGTGACGAGGCTGCGGATGGTCACGTCGTCGGCCTTGGTGGCGAGGGCGTCGATGATCTGGCCGTAGCGGTCGGCGATGACGTTGCGGCGGACCTTGCGGGTGCGGGTGATCTCGTCGTCGTCCGGGTCGAACTGCTTGTGCAGCAGCACGAACCGCTTGATCCGGATGCTCTCGGGCAGGTCCTCGTTGGACCGGAGGACCTCTTCGGCGATGAGGTCGCGGACCTCCTGCTTGCCGGCGAGGTCGGTGTAGGTGGTGTAGCTGAGACGCTCGTGCTCGGCCCAGGACCCGGTCGTCATCGGGTCGATGGTGATCATCGCGGTCATGCCGTCGTCGGTCGGGAAGGTCACCGCCTCCTCGACGTAGGGCGAGAACTTCAGCTTGTTCTCGATGAAGGCGCTCGAGAACCGGGTGCCGTCCTTCGTCGTGAGGACGTCCTTGGCGCGGTCGATGACCACCAGGTGGCCGGCGTCGTCGAGGTAGCCCGCGTCGCCTGTGTGCAGCCAGCCCTCGGCATCGACCGCCTCCGCCGTCGCCTCCGGGTTGCGGTGGTAGCCGCGGAACACCGAGGCGGAACGCAGCAGGATCTCCCCGTCGTCGCTGATGCGGATCTCGGTGCCGGGGATGGGCGTGCCCACCGAAGCGAAGGCGATGTCGTCGTCCCGGTGGACGACGGCGATCCCGCAGATCTCGGTCTGGCCGTAGATCTGCTTGAGGTTGACCCCGATCGCGTGGAAGAAGCGAAAGACGTCCGGCCCGAGCGGCGCGCCACCGGTGTAGGCGTGGTCGATCCTGGCCAGCCCGAGCTGGTCGCGGACCGGGCGCAGCGCGAGCTGGTCGGCGACCCAGTGGAGCGGGTTGAAGCGGCCGCCCTTGCCGTGGATCCGCTGCTCGGCGACGCGGTCGCCGATCGCGTAGCCCCAGCCGAAGACGCCCCGCTTGAGCCGGCCGGCCTCGTCGATGCGCACCTGGACCTCCGAGAGCATCGACTCCCAGATCCGCGGCGGCGAGAACATGACGTTGGGGCCGATCTCCCGCAGGTCGGTCTTCTGCGTCGCGGAGTCCTCCGGGAAGGAGAGCGTCAGGCCCTTGGACAGGCCGCAGGCGACGGCGAGCATCTGCTCGCCGATCCAGGCGAAGGGAAGGAAGGAGACGTAGCGGTCCTTGGGCCCGATCGGGTCGATCGCGGTCAGGTGCTCGGCCATGGCCAGCAGGTTGGAGTGGGACAGCTCGGCGAGCTTGGGCCGAGACGTCGTGCCGGACGTCGTGCAGATGACGGCGACGTCGCCGGGGTCCCCGGCCGCGATCTGCTCGTCGAGCCACCCGGGGTGCTGCTCGCCCCACGTGCGACCGCCGGCCTCCACTGCAGTGAAGTCCTTGAGGAACTCCTCGGTGTAGGCCTCCAGGCCGTGCGGGTCGTAGTAGACGACGGTCTCCATCGGCAGGGCCGCGTCGGACTCGGAGCGCAGCCGGATCAGCTTGTCGACCTGCTCCTGGTCCTCGGCGACGACCACCCGGGCCCGGGAGTGGCTGAGGATGTGGTGCAGCTCCTCACCGATGCTCGTCGGGTAGACGCCGACGACGGAGGCGCCGATGCTCTGGGCGGCGAGCTCGGCGATGAGCCACTCGGGCCGGTTGTCGCCCAGGACGGCGACGATCTCCCCGCGCTGGACACCGAGTGCGGCAAGGCCGTGCGCGAAGTCGCGGACGCGGTCGTAGTACTGGCTCCAGGTCAGCGGTTGCCAGATGCCGTACCGCTTCTCCTGCAGGGCGGTGGCGTCCCCCCGGGACGTCGCGAGGCCCGCGAGCAGCCGCGGGAAGGTGGTGGACGCCGCCGCGTTGGCAGCCCGCACTTCGTCCGAGACGGGCACAGCGGCATACGGCGTGGTGGGCTCCTTGGCCATCAGTGCTCCTCAGCTCCGAGGTACGCCTCGACGACCTTGGGGTTGGCCTTGACCTCATCGGGCGTCCCGTCGGCGATGAGGCGACCGAAGTCGAGGACGCTGACGCGGTTGGAGATGTCCATGACGACCGCCATGTCGTGCTCGATGAGCACGACCGTGACCCCAGCGAGCTCGTGGACGTCGAGGATGTACCGCGCCATGTCCTCCTTCTCCTCGGCGTTCATGCCGGCCATCGGCTCGTCGAGGAGGAGGAGGGCGGGCTGGAGGCAGAGGGCGCGGCCGAGCTCGACGCGCTTCTGGATGCCGTAGGCGAGCGAGCCGACGGGCTTGTGCCGGAAGGCCTGGAGCGAGAGCAGGTCGATGACCTCTTCGACGAGGGCGCGGTGCTCGATCTCCTGGCGCCGGGCCGGCCCGAACCACAGGAGCGAGGCCAGCACGCTCTTGCTCATGTGGATGTGGCGGCCGAGCATGAGGTTCTCGAGCACGGTGAGACCCGAGAAGAGCTCGATGTTCTGGAAGGACCGCGCGACGCCCAGCCGAGCGATCCGGTGGGGGGAGAGCTTCGTCAGCTCGTGCGACGTGCCCTCCACGCCCGTGTGGAGCACGATGCTGCCGTGCTGCGGGTGGTAGAGGCCGCTGACGCAGTTGAGCAGGCTCGACTTGCCGGCGCCGTTGGGGCCGATGACCGCGTGGATGTGCCCCTGGGTGACCGTGAAGCCGACGTCCTGGAGGGCGTGGACGCCGCCGAACCGGAGCCCCACGTCCTTGACCTCGAGGGCGGGCTGACCGGGGGGAACGGTCGAGGAGCTCAGCGAGTGCTGGTACGCCCTGGTGAGACCGATGGTCACTCGGGGGTCCTCTCCTTCGTTGGCTGTGGACTTGCCGAGAATAGGTTTCCACTATGTGAAAGTGCAAGGGCTTCTTGTGAAATTGTTATCCACACAGTTACAGTCTCTTTCCGGACCTGGGTGACGCGCGGGGCGCCATCCGCGGATGAAAGAGGACACGCGTGCCGTCAACGGAGGTCGGGGACCGGGACTCGAGGGGCAGCCTCGGCACGGTGCGCAACGCCGTCACCCTCCTCGAGCTGCTCGGTGAAGGACCCGCCTACCAGCAGCTGACCGATCTCGCGGAGCGCTCCGGCATGTCGGTCCCGACCGTCCACCGGCTGCTGCGCTCCCTCGTCCTCGCCGACCTGGTCGAGCAGGACCCACGGTCGTCGCGCTACAGCCTCGGACCCGAGCTCGTGCGGCTCTCGCACCGCTACCTCGCCAGACTGCCGATTCTCAGCGCCCTCGCCCCTTACCTCGCCCAGCTGCGCGACCTCGTCCGCTCGACCGTCGTCGTCCAGACGCTGGTGCGCTCGGCGGTCGTCACCATCGACCGCGTCGACGGGCCGGACGCCGGGCTCTACCGGGAGCCGCACACCGTGCGGAACGCCCTGTCCACCGCGTCCGGCCGGCTCCTCGGCTCGCGCGCGGGCGACGACGAGTGGAAGGCCATGCTCGAGCTCTGCCCGGAAGGCGAGCGCAGCGAGGCGGAGGCGTCGCGAAACGCGTGGTCGTCGGCGCCGTGGCTCCTCGTCGAGGGCCACCCTCTCGGACCGCCGGGCCACGTGGCCGTGCCCCTCGTCGACGGACAGGGCACGGCGCTCGCGACTCTCGTCGCCACCGTGGCGCCCGGGGCCTCCGCCCCAGAGGTGGAGGCCGTTGCCGGGCACCTGACCCGCGCCGGGGCAGCCGCCGTGAGGACCCTGGGGCATGCCTGACGCCATCTGGGCCCCTGACGAGGCCGCGTGGCACCGGGCCGCAGACCTCGTCGAGTGGTCGTCTCCCTTCCGGTCGGTGTGGGAGCCGCGCGACGGCCGAGGCACCTGGTTTCCGGGCGGGCGTCTGAACGCCTCGGTCACCTGCGTGGACCGTCATGCCGCGGTCGACCCGGACCGGGTGGCTATCAGCTGGGAGGGCGAGCCCGGCGACCGGCGGGTCATCACCTACGGAGAGCTCCTCGGCGAGGTCTCGACGCTGGCCAGGGGGCTGCGCTCGATCGGCGTCAAGCCCGGCGACGTCGTCGCCCTCCACCTCGGGCTGGTCCCGGAGGCGGCCGTCGCGATGCTTGCCTGCGCCCGGATCGGCGCCGTCCATGCCGTCCTGCCCGCTCCGCTGCCGGCCGAGGCCCTCGCCGACCGCCTCGAGAGCCTCGGCGCCTCAGTCCTGTTCACGCAGGACGGGGCCTGGCGGCACGGGACCGTGCTACCCCTCAAGGTCCGCGCCGACGAGGCGCTCACGGCAGTCGCCGGCATCGAGCACACCATCGTGGTCCGACGCACGGGCATGGACGTGGCCTGGTACGAAGGGGACCGCTGGTACCACGACCTCGTGGCAGCGGACCGGACCCGGGGCCGTCGGTCCAGGGTCCGCGCGGCGGCGCCCGCACCGGATCCAGCCGCCGGCCCCGACCTGCCCCGAGCCACCGGCCGCGCCGGCGGTGAGCCCGTCGACCTGCCGAGCGACCACCCGTCGTTCCTCATCAGCCAGGCCCACCGCCGCGGCCGGCCGGTCGTGGTCACCCACGGGCTGGCCAACAGTCTTGTCACCGCAGCAGCCCTGCACGAGTGGGGAGTCGGGGAGGGCCAGCGCCTCTGGAGCGCGGGCGACGTGTCCTGGCTCGCGGTCCAGGCACACGGCATCTACGGCCCCCTCGCCCGCGGAGTGACGACGGTGCTCTACGAGGGCACGCTCGACGTGCCGACCCACGCCCGCGCCTGGGAGATCATGAGCCGCCACGAGGTCACGACGATGATGACGACCCCGTCGGTCCTGCGGACGATGCGCGGCTGGGCGCCTGCCCTCGCCGCGACGAGCCGCGTCGAGTCACTGCGTCGAGTGGTCCTCTACGCCGAACCCTCGGAGCCCGACCTGCGCCAGTGGGCGGCGGCCCACCTCAGCCACCGACGGGTGGTTGTCGCGGACGGCTGGGGCCAGGTCGAGCTCGGCGGCATCGTCCACCTCAGCCAGCCCCTCGACCCCGACCTCCTGCCGTCGGTCGACCCGACCATCGTCGACCCGAGTGGTGGTCCCGTGGCCGACGGCGAGGCCGGGGAGCTCGTGCTGACCAAGGGCTGGGCCGGGGCGATGCTGCCCGGGACCGGCGACGTCGCGGCCGCCACCGACCACCACTGGACCAACCGGCCCGGTCTCTACACGACGGGCGACCGGGTCCGACGCACGGCCGAAGGTGGGCTCGAGTTCCTCGGCCGCACCGACGAGGTGGTCTCACTGTCCGGACAGCTCGTCTCGATCAGCGAGGTGCGCCAGACCCTCCTCGACCACCCCTTCGTCGAGCGCGCCGACGTCATCGAGCGCCGGGACTCGCAGGGCGGTCGCTACCTCGCAGCCGCGGTCGTCCTCGAGCGGTCGACCGCGTCGGACCAGGACCTGCCCGCCGTCGCCCGCGACCTCAACGAGACGGTCCGCGACACCCTCGGGGGCGTGGCCCGGCCCCGCATGGTCATCTTCGTCGACCGGTTCGGCGACGAGCTGCGCGGCGACGAGCGTCGGCGCGCCCTGGCCGCCCTCCCGCTCGGGGACACTCCCGCGCCGAAGCGGGTGACGTGGCAGCAGGTGCTCGCCGCCGCGGACCTCGGCACCACCGCCACGTAGAAGGTCACGCCCGGCTGGGAGCGAGCCCAGCGGCATACGGCGGGAATTGGGCCGGCCCCGGCGAAACGGCGACGCGGGCACCTGCGCGGCGCTCCTAGACTGGCCCGCATGGTCTCCCCGCTCGTCGCGCTCACGCCCAAGGTCCAGACCGCGATCGCCGCCGCCCTCGGTGACGACTTCCGCGAGGCCGACCCGGTGCTGCGCCCGTCGCAGTTCGCCGACGTGCAGGTCAACGCCGCGCTCGCGCTGGCCAAGAAGGTCGGCGCGCCGCCGCGGGACGTCGCTGCGAGGATCATCGAGGCGCTCGACCTCGACGGCGTCGCCGACCGCGTCGAGGTCAGCGGACCGGGCTTCATCAACGTCACCTTCAGCGACGCCTGGCTCGCCGCGCTGCTCGCCGACGTCGACGCCGACCCGCGGCTCGGCGTGCCCCTGGAGGAGCGGCAGAACATCCCCATCGACTACTCCGCGCCCAACGTCGCCAAGGAGATGCACGTCGGGCACCTGCGCACGACGATCGTCGGCGACTCCCTCGCGCGGACCCTCGAGCACCTCGGCCACAACGTCATCCGGCAGAACCACATCGGCGACTGGGGCACCCCCTTCGGGATGCTCATCGAGCACCTTCTCGAGGTCGGCGAGGACTCACCGGAGGCCCAGCTCCTCGTCACCGACCCCAACGCCTTCTACCAGGCGGCCCGGGCGAAGTTCGACGCCGCCGAGCAGGCCGACCCCGACGGCAGCGCCGGCGACTTCGACATCCGCGCGCGGGCCCGGGTCGTCAAGCTCCAGGCCGGCGACCCCGAGACGCTCGAGCACTGGCACCGGCTCGTCGGCATGTCGAAGGTCTACTTCAACAAGGTCTACCAGACCCTCGGGGTGACCCTCGGTGACGAGAACCTCGCGGGCGAGTCGACCTACAACCACATGCTCGCCGACGTCTGCGACGAGCTCGAGGCCAAGGGTCTCGCGAGGGTCTCCGACGGCGCGCTCTGCGTCTTCCTCGACGGCTACACCGGTCGCGAGGGCAAGCCGGTGCCGCTCATCATCCGCAAGTCCGACGGCGGATACGGCTACCCCACAACGGATCTCGCGACGATCAAGTACCGCGTCTCCGACCTCGGTGCGCACCGGGTCCTCTACGTCATCGGGGCGCCGCAGGCCCTGCACCTCAACATGGTGTGGGACACCGCTCGCCTGGCCGGCTGGCTGCCCGAGGACGTGACGCCGGTGCACATCCAGATCGGCAACGTCCTCGGCGAGGACCGCAAGATCCTCAAGACGAGGTCGGGTTCGTCGCTGCGGCTGATGGCGCTGCTCGACGAGGCCGTCACCAAGGCGCGCGGCCTGATCGACGAGACGCGGCCGGACCTGCCCGAGGCGGAGCGGGCGACGATCGCCCGGCAGGTCGGCATCGGCGCGGTGAAGTACGCCGACCTCTCGGTCGCCCACAACAGCGAGTACGTCTTCGACCTCGACCGGATGGTCTCGCTCACCGGCAACACCGGGCCGTACCTCCAGTACGTCGTCGCGCGGGTGCGGTCGATCTTCCGGCAGGCCGGGCTCGACGCCGCAGCCCAGCACGCTCCGATCGAGCTCGGGACCCCGCACGAGCGGGCGCTCGGACAGCAGCTGCTCGGATTCGCCGACGTGGTGACCGAGGTGGGGACGGAGTACGAGCCGCACCGGCTCTGCGGCCACCTCTTCGAGCTGGCGCAGGCCTTCTCGGCGTTCTACGAGAACTGCCCCGTGCTCAAGGCCGAGACCGCGGAGCTGCGCGAGTCACGGCTGACGCTCAGCGCGCTCGTGCTGCGCACCATGGTGACGGGGCTCGACCTGCTGGGCCTGGAGTCCCCCGCGCAGATGTGAGGGTGGAAGGTTGCCCGTCCCCCGAGGCGGGCAACCGTCCACACCCACGCCGTATGCCGCTGGGCTCGCTCCCGGCCGAAGGCACCGACGGCCGGGCGGCTGGGTGGGATGATCGGCAGATGCGGTTCACGTTCGGGGACGTGGTTCTCGACACCGACCGGTTCCTCCTGGAGCGCGGCGGTGAGCCGGTCCACGTGCAGCCGCAGGTCTTCGATGTCCTCGCGCACCTCGTGCTCAACCGGGAGCGGGTCGTGCCGAAGACCGAGCTGCTCGACGCGGTCTGGGGTGACCGGTTCGTCAGCGAGTCGACGCTGACCAGCCGGATCAAGGCCGCCCGCCGGGTCGTGGGTGACGACGGCGCTCTCCAGGGGGTGATCCAGACGGTCCACGGCCGCGGATACCGCTGGGTCGCGGCCGTCGGTTGTGACGGGCCCGAGTCCGCGCCCGTGGTCGCCCCCGCGCCGAGCCCGCGACAGCTCGAGCAGCGGATCCGCTTCTGTCGGGCGAGCGACGGAGTGCGGATCGCCTACGCGACGGTGGGGGAGGGGCCGCCGCTGGTCCGCGCTGCTCACTGGATCACCCACCTGGACTACGAGTGGCACAGCCCGGTGTGGCGTCACTGGATGGAGGGGCTCTCGCGGGGTCGCACCTTCATTCGCTACGACGAGCGCGGGTGCGGGCTCTCCGACCATGATCCTCAGGACATCTCGTTCGAGTCGTTCGTCCGCGACCTCGAGACCGTGGTCGACGAGCTGGGGCTGGAGCGTTTCCCCCTCATGGGGCTCTCGCAGGGTGGTCCGGTGGCGGTGGAGTACGCGGTCCGGCACCCCGAGAGAGTGAGCCGGCTCATCCTCATCGGGGCCTTCGTGACCGGGCGCCTGGTCCGCGCGTCGACGCCGCAGGAGGTTCGTGAGACAGAGATGCAGGCGGAGCTGATCCGGATGGGCTGGGGTCGCGACGACCCGTCGTTTCGTCTCTACTTCTCGTCGACGTTCATGCCCGACGCGAAGCCTCAGATGTGGAGCGACTTCGCGGCCCTGATGCGGCGCACGACCGCTGCGGAGAACGCGCTGCGTCTCAACAACGTCGCGGTCACCATGGACGTGCGCGAGGCGGCGACGAAGGTCACGGTGCCGACCCTGATCCTGCACGGCCGCAACGAGGTGCGCATCCCGTTCAGCCAGGGTCGCGAGCTCGCAGCCCGGATCCCGCGCAGCCGCCTGGTCCCGCTCGACACGCGCAACCACCTGCTGCAGGCCGACGAGCCGGCATGGGAGAACCTGCTCCAGGAGATTGACTCCTTCCTCGCTGAGGACGAGTCCACGAGTCGTCCACCAGAAGTCCACGTCTAGTCCGAGGCTCGGGCCGCCGCCGGACGGATCGTTGTCCCCGAGTCAATCGAGAGGACGACAGGTGAACGTCATGGACGACGGAGCTCGAACGGCGGCCGCGCACCGGACCCTCAGCGCCGACGTGGTCGTCGTCGGGGCCCGCGTGGCCGGCGCCGCGGCCGCCACCCATCTGGCGAGGGCGGGACACGACGTCCTCGTGCTCGACCGGGCAGAGTTCCCGAGTGACACGATCTCGACCCATGTCATCGCGCGGTCGGGGATGGTGCAGCTGGCCCGGCTCGGGGTGGTGGAAGCCCTCGTCGCGGGTGGCGCGCCTCCACTGCGCAGGGTGGAGCTCACCAGTCACGTCGGGACCGTGTCCAAGGACATCAGAGACCGCCTGGGGATCTCCTTCCTGCTCGCACCGCGCCGGTACGCGCTCGATGCAGCGCTTCAGCAGGCGGCGCTGGCAGCCGGGGCCAGGTTGCGGCAGGGCTGCTCCGTCGAGGGCGTCATCCGGGACAGCACCGATCGCGTCGTCGGGGTGCGCGCGCACGACGGCGATGGACCCGTCGACGTGCTGGCGCGGCATGTGGTCGGCGCCGACGGCCTGAGCTCGCGGATCGCCCGTTCGGTCCGGGCGGCGCTGACCATCGTGGAGCCGAGCTCGGGCGCCTGCCAGTACGCCTACGTCACCGGGAGCTGGGACGCGATCGAGTACCACCTGGTCGACGGGGTGTTCGCCGGGGTCTTCCCGACCCATGACGGCGCCGCCTGCGTGTGGGCGATCACTCCTGAGGAGGTGGCGCGTCGCTACCGCCACGCCGGTCGGGGGGCGGACGAGGCGTTCGTGAACCTGCTGCTCGACCGTGTCCCGGAGCTGGCCGCCCGGGTCGCGTCGGGGTCCGGGACGACACCGGTCCGGGGCATGCTGCGGATGCCGAACCACTTCCGTGAGGCGTGCGGCCCCGGGTGGTCACTCGTGGGTGATGCCGGCTACCACCGCGACGCGATCACCGGGCACGGCATCAGCGACGCGCTCTGGGCTGCGGAGCTGCTGGCCGAGGCGGTCGACACCGGTTTGCGCTGTCCTGCCCTCGAGACCGTGGCCATGGCGGAATACGCGGCGAACCGTGACCGGCTGGCCGCTCGCATCTTCCAGATCACCGTCGCCCTGGCGGCGTTTCCGGACCGGGACACCTTCGTGGGGCTGCAGCGAGAGCTCGCCCTCGAGATCGACGTCCTGGCCGACGAGCTGCACCACCGACCTCAACCTTGCCGACGCGAGGCCCCAGCTCTGGAGCGGCAGCCAGCCGTCTCCCTCTCCCTCACCTAGAAGGAAGCAGTCTCATGTCAACAGACACCGCCCATCGCAACGGGGTGGACACGGCCACCCTCTTCGCCACCCTCGACGCGGTCCGCGAGGCGCCCGCCGCGGCGCAGTTCCAGTTCCGGGCGCACAACGAGTGGATCGACGGCACGCACAGCCTGACGCGGGTTCGCGACTTCTTCGGGGTCGGTGAGGAGCGGACCCACGAGCGGGAGTTCGTCTTCGACGCCGATCACCCCGCGGTCCTGGTCGGCACGGACCACGGGCCGACGCCCGTCGAGTTCCTTCTGCACGCGCTCGCCGCCTGCCTCACGGCCGGGATCGCCAACATCGCGTCGGCACGCAAGGTCACGCTGACGGAGGTGCGCTCGACGGTGCGCGGGGACATCGACCTCAACGGCATCCTCGGTCTCGACGACGAGGTGCGCAACGGTTACCAGCAGGTGACCGTGGCCTTCTCGGTGAAGGGCGATGCGCCCGAGCACGTCCTGCGCGAGATCGTGGAGCAGTCGCGCCGGCGCTCCGCGGTCTACGACGTGCTGACCAACGGCGTCCCCGTCGACCTGCGGGTCGAGGTGGGCTGAGGGTCGACTCCGGGGAAGGCAGAGGATGGGCCGAGCGCGTCGGGGGTACGCGCTCGGCCCATCCGTTCGGGCCCGGCCGAGAAGGGGGAGGACTGGCGCTCGGCCGGTGGTCTGTCAGCCTCGGCTGAAGAGGCGACCGAAGAGGCCGCCGGAGGAGGCGGTGGACTCCTTGGCGTGGCCATCGCAGCGCTGGGCCGGCGGCACGTGACGCATCACCTGGTCAACGTGCTGGCCACAACCGGCCCATGTGGTCTTGCCGCAGGTCCTGCAGTTGGCGGGTCGGCACATGTGTGTACTCCTCGATGTCTGTGACTCATCTGTCTCTGTGAGCGGAATAGATACCCCAGGGGGTATGTTGGGATCACTGTAGACCACGCCCACCGGGGCGCGCCAGTTGGCGCTGCCGCACACCCTGAAGGAACCCATTCATGAGCACCCGAAACCTGACCTATGCCGACTTCGAGTCCGTCGTCTCCGACGAGGGCATCGTTCTCGTGGACTTCTGGGCCTCGTGGTGTGGACCGTGTCGCATGTTCGCGCCGGTCTACGAGGCCGCTTCCGAGACGCACACGGACATCGTCTTCGGCAAGGTGGACACCGAGGCCGAGCAGCAGCTCGCCGCTGCGGCGCGGATCACGTCCATCCCGACCCTGATGGCCTTCCGCGACGGCATCCTCGTCTTCAGCCAGCCGGGCGCCCTGCCCGCCGCCGCGCTGGAACAGGTGATCCAGGCCGTCCGCGACCTCGACATGGAGGACGTGCGGCGCCAGGTCGAGGCGCAGAGCCAGAAGGCTGACGCCTGACCCACCGATCGACCAGACTGGGGTTGCTGCAGTGATCCCGGACGACGAACCCAACGAGGAGAACCAGTCATGGACCATGCGATCACCGTCACCACGGACCTCCCCTTCGACGAAGCCCTCCAGGCCACGCGGGAGCGCCTCTCGGACGAGGGCTTCGGCATCCTCTCGGAGATCGACCTGGCCGCGACCTTGAAGGCCAAGATCGGCGCGGACCTGGCGCCCCAGGTCATCCTCGGAGCCTGCCGCCCGCCCCTGGCCCACGCGGCCGTCCAGGCGGAGCCGTCGATCGGGGTTTTCCTGCCCTGCAATGTCGTCGTGCGTGTCGACGACGCCGGCCGCACCGTCGTCCAGGCGATGAACCCGGACTTCATGACCCAGATCGCCTCGGGTGCGGCGCTCGAGGACGTCGCAGCGGACGCGAAGGCCCGCATCACGCGAGCCCTCGAAGCGGTGGCCGCGACACCCGCGAGCTGAGGACCCCACTCCCGACCGCAGTCGACGCGGCGTTCGAGAACCCGGACCGATGCCGTATGCCGCTCAGCCAGCTCCCGAGGCCACGTGACCTCGCGAGCCAGCCCAGCGGCATACGGCATCGTCGTGGGCGCCGGTGATCAGAGGAAGGCGCTGATGCCCGTCTCGGCGCGACCGATGAGGAGCTTCTGGATCTGGCTGGTGCCTTCGTAGAGCGTCATGACGCGGGCGTCGCGCATGTACTTCTGCACCGGGTACTCGTCGACGTAGCCGTAGCCACCGAAGGCCTGCAGGGCGCCGTTGGCCGCGCGGACAGCCGCTTCGGAGGCGAAGTACTTGGCCTTGGAGGCCTCGATGCCGAACGGCTCACCACGCTCGATGAGATCGGCTGCGCGCCACGTGAGCAGGCGGGCCGCGTCGACGTCGACCGAGATGTCCGCGATGATGTCCTGGATCAGCTGGAAGGACGCGATCGGGCGGCCGAACTGCTTGCGCTCGGTCGTGTACTTCACGACCTCCTCGAGGCAGCCCTGGATGATGCCGGTGCAGCCGGCGCCGACCGACACGCGGCCCTTGTCGAGCGAGTGCATGGCGATCTTGAAGCCCTCGCCCTCGTCGCCGAGTCGCGCAGACTCGGGCACTCGCACGTCGGTGAGGAAGATCTCGGCCGTGGCCTGACCGCGCAGACCCAGCTTGCCGTGGATCTCGCGGGCCTCGAAGCCCGGGGTGTCGGTCGGCACGAGGAAGGCCGAGACGCCCTTGGGCCCGTCCCCTCCGGTGCGCGCGAAGACGAGGCAGACATCGGCCCAGGTGCCGTTGGTGATGAAGATCTTCTGGCCGTTGAGCACGTAGTCGGAGCCGTCACGTCGGGCCCGGGTCTTGAGGCTGCCGGGGTCGGAGCCGTTGTCCGGCTCGGTGAGGCCGAAGCACCCGAGGAGCGTGCCGTTGGCGATGCCCGGGAGGTACTGCTGCTTCTGCTCCTCGGTTCCGTGGGACAGGATCACCTTGCCCACCAAGCCCATCGAGACCGACACGATGCCGCGAACCGACGAGTCGGCTCGGCCGAGCTCCTCCATGCCGATGCAGTACGTGATGTAGTCGCCGCCGAGGCCGCCGTACTCCTCCGGGATCGTCAGGCCGAAGAACCCGATCTCGCCGAGCTTGGGGATGATCGCCGTGTCGACGGACTCCCGCCGATCCCACTCGGCTCGGTGCGGGACGACCTCCTTGTCGAGGAACTCGCGAGCGAGCGCCTTGAAGCCGAGCTGGTCCTCGTTGAGGGACAGGTCCATCGCTCCTCCTGAACTGCATTGCACGCCGGTGGGCATTCATGCGAAAATGAATGGACGTTCATTCAAAAGGTAGGCCCCGAGCCGCACCTCGTCAAGGGGTCTGTGCTCGTGATCTCGTCAGCACGACCGTTCGAAGGAGAGCGCCGCCGATGCGACATGCGACCGCCCTGGTCACCGGGGCCACATCTGGGTTGGGGTTGGCCACGGCCAAGGCACTGGTCGCGCGGGGGTACACGCTGATCGGCGTCGACCGCGACGCTCCCGCCCCCAGTGAGGGGGCGGCAGAGGACGGCATCATCCAGGTCGCGGCGGACGTCACCGACGAGGACCAGATGGCGGCGGCCGTCGGGGTGGCGACCGACCGTGGTCCGCTCCGGCTCACCGTCTGCTGCGCCGGCATCTCGGCATCTGGTCGCATCCTCGGTCGGAGCGGCCCCCACCCACTCGAGCGCTTCCGGGCCGCCGTCGAGGTCAACCTGGTCGGCACCTTCAACACCATGCGGCTCGCAGCGGAGGCGATGGCGCAGAACCCCGTCGAGGATGACGAGCGCGGAGCCATCGTCCTGACCTCCAGCGTGACAGCCTACGACGGCCAGGTCGGCCAGATCGCCTATGCCGCGAGTAAGGCCGGCGTCGCGGGGATGACGCTGCCGGCGGCACGAGACCTCGGGCGGACGAGGATCAGGGTCGTGGCCATCGCCCCCGGGACCTTCGAGACGCCGATGCTGGCCGGACTGACGCCCCAGGCCCGCGAGGCGCTCGCTGCGCAGATCCCGCATCCCAGCCGGCCGGGGGTGCCGGAGGAGTTCGCGGCCCTGGTGTGCCACATCGCCGAGAACCGGATGCTCAACGGCGAGGTGATCCGGCTCGACGGGGCGCTGCGGATGCCGTACCTGCCCTGACCCGGACCGATCGCTCGGAGCCAGGTCAGGGGCAGGTACAGGGCAGGTACACGGGCAGGTACAGGGGCAGCGAGTCCGTGCCGCCGGCGTCGCTCGTCGTGTCGGACGAGCTGCTCACATGGAGCAGTCGGAGTCCCCGACCGGTCGGAATGCCTCTTCGGCGGGGATGGTGGAGACGATCTTCTCGAAGTCCTCGTCGGTCTTGACCTCGTCCTTCGCCTTGACCTCGGCGAGGTAGACGTCGTGGATCACGGCGCGGCCCAGGGGCGGAGGTGAGCAGGGGTCGGGGGTGCCGGTCAGCGGCCGGTGAACTGCGCAGGTCGCTTGGCCAGGAAGGCGGCGGTGCCTTCGGCCTTGTCCTGGCTCTCGTAGAGGACGGCTTGGGCGAGCCGCTCGACGACCTGGCCGGTCCGCTGGTCGGCGTCCATGCCGGCCCGGATGACGAGCTTCGCGAGCCGGGTGGCGAGCGGCCCTCGGGCGAGGATGGTCGCTGCGGTGGCGCGGGCTCTGCTGAGCAGCTCGTCGGCCGGGGTCACGGCGGTGACGAGCCCGATCCGCTCGGCCTCAGCGGCCTCGACCATCCGCCCGGTGAGGATCAGCTCGATGGCACGGCCGGTCCCGACGAGGCGCCCGAGGCGCTGGGTGCCACCGGCGCCGGGGAGCACCGACAGGGCGGTCTCGGGGAGGCCGAACCGTGCTGTCTCCGAGGCGATCCGGATATCGCAGGCCATCGCGATCTCGCAGCCGCCCCCCAGGGCGAAGCCGTTGACGGCGGCGATGGTCGGCTTGGGGAAGTCCTCGACGAGGTCGAACAGCCGCTGGAGGTCCGAGGCGAGAGCGGTCTCCTTGGTGTAGCCGGCGACCTGGGAGATGTCGGCCCCGGCGATGAAGGCCTTGGGCCCGGCGCCGGTGAGGACGACCGCACCGACCGAGTCGTCGGCACGGGCCGCCTCGAGGACCGCCCGAAGCTCGAGCTGGACCTGTCGGTTGATCGCGTTGCGCACGTCCGGGCGGTTGAACGTCACGAGGAGGACGCCGTCCGTGACCTCCGTGAGGAGCGTCTCGGAGGGGCCGTATGCCGCTGGGCCGGCTTCCATGGCCGGGTTCCCCGATGCTGTGGTGGAGTTCATGGCGCGGCCGTTCAGACCGACTCGAGGAGGAGGGCCGCGCCCTGGCCGACACCGACGCACATCGTGGCGATGGCTCGGCGCGCGCCGCGGTCGGCGAGCTCGATGGCGGCGGTCAGGGCGAGTCGGGCGCCGCTCATGCCGAGCGGGTGGCCGAGGGCGATGGCACCGCCGTTGGGGTTGACGTGGTCGGCGTCGTCCGGAAGCCCCAGGGCGCGCAGCACGGCGAGGGACTGTGAGGCGAAGGCCTCGTTCAGCTCGAAGAGGTCGATGTCGCCCACGTCCAGCCCGGTGCGCGACAGCAGGGCCTTGACCGCAGGGTCGGGCCCGATGCCCATGACGCGTGGCTCGACGCCCACCGACAGCGACGAGGTGATCCGGGCGAGTGGCGTCAGGCCGTACTGCTCGACCGCGCTCTCGGAGGCGATGAGCAGTGCGGCCGCGCCGTCGTTCACGCCGGAGGCGTTGCCCGCGGTGACGCTGCCGCCGGGGAAGATCGGCCGCAGGCCCGCGAGGGCCTCGAGTGACGTCTCGCGTGGGTGCTCGTCGGTGTCGACGACCGTGACGGCGCCCTTGCGACCGGGCACCTCGACGGGCGCGATCTCCCGAGCGAGCCGGCCGGATGCGATCGCCTCGGCGGCCCGCTCCTGCGAGCGCAGGGCGAAGGCGTCCTGGTCCTCGCGGGAGACGTCGTACTCGTCGGCGACGATCTGGGCCGTGCCCGGCATGGAGTCGGTGCCGTACCGCTCCTCCATGCGTGGGTTGACGAACCGCCAGCCGATCGTCGTGTCGTGCACCTCGGCGCGACGGGACCAGGCGGCGTCGGACTTCGGCATGACGAGCGGGGCGCGGGTCATGCTCTCCACCCCGCCGGCGATCACCAGGTCCGCGTCACCCGCCCGGATCGCCCGGGCGGCAGCGCCGACGGCGTCGAGGCCGGATGCGCACAGGCGGTTGACCGTCAGGCCGGGGACCTGGACGGGCAGGCCAGCGAGCAGCCCCGCCATCCGGGCGACGTTGCGGTTGTCCTCTCCAGCCTGGTTGGCGCAGCCGAGGATGACGTCGTCGACCCGCCCCCAGTCCAGGGCCGGGAAGCGCTCGACGAGGGACGAGACGACGTGGGCAGCCAGGTCATCGGTTCGGACGGGAGCGAGCCCACCGGCATACCGGCCGATGGGGGTGCGCACCCCGGCGACGAGGTAGGCGGTGCTCATGGCGTCGCCTCGAAACGCTCGCGGAGGTGGAACTTCTGGATCTTGCCGCTCGGGGTCCGAGGCAGGTCGTCCATGAGCATGACCTCCTCCGGCCAGTACTGCTTGGCCACGCCCTTGCCGCGCAGGTAGTCACGCAGCCGCTCGAGGTCGTAGGGCTCGACTCCCGGCTTGAGCACGAGACACGCGCAGGCCCGCTCCTGCAACCGAGGGTCGGGGATGGCCACGACGGCGACGGCCGCGAAGTCGGGGTTCTCGTAGAGGACGTTCTCGACGTAGGCGACCGGGATGTTCTCCCCGCCCCGGATGATGATGTCCTTCGTCCGGCCCGAGATGCTGAGATAGCCGTCCTCGTCGATGGCCCCCAGGTCCCCGGTGTCGAACCAGCCGTCCTCGGTGTACAGCTCCCGCGTCATCTCGATGCGCTTGAGGTAGCCGACGAAGAGGAAGGGGCCGCGGACCTGGATCCGGCCCTCCGCGCCGACCGGGACGGGGACGTTCGTCGCGTCGACGGTGCGAACCTCCATGCCCGGCAGCGGGTAGCCGTCGGTGGTGGAGATCTTCTCCGGCGAGTCCCCGGGGATGCCGATGGTGATGAGGCAGTTCTCCGTCTGGCCCCACCCGCCGAGCACGGACATCTGGGGCAGCCGCTCGGCTGCCTCGCGGACGATGGCCCGCGGGATGGGAGCGCCCATGCAGCAGAAGTGCGTCAGGGACTCGAGCGCACTCGTGTCCTCGGGCAGGTTGTTGAGCAGGTCGTGGACGAAGGGGGTGGCGCCGGAGGTGTAGGTGATCCGGTGAGCCGCGACGAGCTCGACGAAGCGTCCGACGTCCCAGACGTCCTGGATCACGGCGGTGAGGCCGTACTGGATCGGCAGCCGCATGCCGTACTCGAAGCCGGTGAGGTGGGCGAACGTCGAGGCCATGTGGATCACGGTCGAGTCGCTGAAGCCCATCCGCTCGTCGAGCGGCAGGTTGGCGCCGATGAGCGTGTTGTGGGTGTGCATCACGCCCTTCGGCTCGCCGGTGGTGCCGGACGTGAAGATGAGCAGCGTGACCTCGTTCGGGTCGGGTCGCAGGGCCGGCAGCTCGGCCGGGTCGCGCCGCTCCTCCCACGGCGTGGCCATGAACTCCTCCCACGAGTCCGGCGCCTCGGGGCTTCCCACGACGAGGACCTTCTCGAGGTGCGGCCAGTCGCCCCGGAGGCTCTCCACCATGGCCGGGTAGTCGAACCCGCGGAAGGTGCGGGGCACGACGATGAGCTTGGACTCGGACAGCTCCACCATGAAGCCGACCTCACGCTCCCGGTAGATCGGGATGAGGGGGTTGTTGACCGCCCCGATCCGGGACAGCGCGAGGTGCAGGACCACCGACTCGATCCAGTTCGGCAGCTGGAACGACATGACGTCGCCGGGCTCGATGCCGAGCTCGAGCAGCCCGAGAGCACAGCGGTCCGTCTCTCGCCGCAGCTCGGCATAGGTGACCTGCCGGCGGGAGTCGATGACCGCGACCTTGTCGGGGGAGCGCTCGGCCCACTCGTCCAGGTAGTCGGTGATGGTGCGGTTCACCCAGTAGCCGGCGGAGGTGTACTCCTCGATCTTGTCCGGCGTCAGGATCGTTTCGAAGGACATCGTCGTCGCCTCGTCTTTCGGTCGCGTTGGGTGGGGTCGGTTGGTCTGTCGGGGTTCGAGGGTCAGGACATCGTCAGGCCGCCGCTGACGCTCAGCGTCTGGCCCGTCACGTAGACGGAGTCGTCTGACGCGAAGTAGGCGACCGCGCCCGCGACGTCGTCCGGCTGGCCGAGGCGGCGCAGCGGGATGGCCTTGGTCAGGGCGTCGCGCAGGCCCTGGTTGTCGCCGGCGAACTCGGCGAACAGCTGCGTGTCGGACGGGCCCGGGCAGACGACGTTGACGCGGACCTGCTTACGGGCCAGCTCCCGCGCGATCGACTTGGTGAAGGCGATGACGCCGCCCTTGGCGGCGGAGTAGACCGCTTCCCCGGACGAGCCGACCCGGCCGGCGTCCGAGCTGATGTTGATGACGGAGCCGGAGCCCTGCTCGGCCATGACGGGCAGCACGGCCTTGGAGGTGTTGAGCACGCCGTAGAGGTTGATCCCGATGATCTTCGGCCAGAGGTCCTGCTCGAGGTCGAGGAACGGCGCGGCCTTGTCCCAGCCGGCGTTGTTGACGAGGACGTCGATGCGTCCGAACCGGTCCCGCACGTCGGCGACCATCGCCTCGACGGAGGCCTGGTCCGACACGTCACAGCCGAGCCCCACGGCGGAGCCCCCGAGCTCGGTGGCGGCCTGCTGGGCGCCCTCGGCGTTGACGTCGGTGACGACGACCACGGCGCCCTCGGCGGCGAGCCGCTCGGCGATGCCGCGGCCGAGACCGCGGGCGGCGCCCGTGACGATGGCGATCTTGCCTTCAAGCCTGTTCATGGTGGTTCCTTCGAGAAGTGAGATGGGGTATGCCGCTGGGCTTGGTCCGCGTCAGGGGGCGTACTTCCGGCCCAGCAGGTTTCGTGAGATGACGAGCTTGGAGACCTGGGCCGTGCCGTCGCCGATCTCGAGGCCGATGACGTCGCGCAGGCGCTGGCCCACCTTGTGCTCCGAGGAGTAGCCGATGTGCCCGATGGTCAGGAGGCACTGGTGGATGACGTCGGCGGCGAGCTTGGGGGCCCAGAACTTCGCCATGGCGGCCTCAGCACTGTGCTCCTGGTCGTTGTCCTTGCGCCACAGCGCCTCGAAGCACACGTGGCGGGCACCCTTGAGGTAGGTCGCTGCCTCGGCGAGCGGGAACGACACTCCTTGGAAGGTGCCGATCGGGGCGCCGAAGGCCTCGCGGTCCCGGGACCACTGGAGCGCCTCGTCGAGGCTGGCCTGCGCCGCGCCGATGCAGAGCAGGCCGATGATGGCCCGGGAGTAGTCGAAGCCCTGCATGACCGAGACGAAGCCGGCACCCTCCTCGCCGATGAGGTCGCCCCGGCTGACCGGGGTGCCGTCGAAGTGGAGGCTCGCCCGGCCGATGGCTCGGCTGCCGAGGTCGTCGAAGGCGCTGCGGCTCACCGACGGGTGGTGCAGGTCGACCCAGAAGGCGCTGACGCCACGGGCCCCCGGACCGCCGGTCCGGGCCAGGACGACCGCGCGGTCCGAGGCCATGCCCAGGGTGATCGACGTCTTCTCGCCGTGCAGCGTCCAGCCCGAGCCGTCAGCGGTGGCCGTGGCCTTGAGCTCGAGACTGGCGGCGTCGGTGCCGTGGCCCGGCTCGGTGATGCAGATGCACGGGACCGTCTCGCCCGAGGCGATGCCGGGGAGCCAGTCAGCCTTCTGCTCGTCGGTGGCGTTACGGACGATGATGTCGCTGATCAGCGCGGTGTTGATGATGAGGTAGCCGGCGTTGAAGTCCTCCCGGCCGACCTCCTCGGCGGCAATGCCGGCGATGACCGCGGTCGCCTCCTGTCCGCCGTACTCCTCGGGGATGCGCAGGCCGGTCAGGCCCATGGCCGCCATGTCGAGGGCGAGCTGCCGACGGAACTCGGCCGCCTTGTCGTCGGACTGGTAGTGCGGGGCGAGCGTCTTGACGGCGAACTTGCGCACCTCGTGGGCGTACGTCTCCTGGTCTTCGTCGAACGCGTAGTGCATCAGGTTCCTTCGTGGCTCAGTGCGGGTGGGGTCCGGCCGGGTCTGTCGGAGCTCAGTGCCAGCTGACCTTGCTGGCGAAGTCGGGCTTGCGCTTCTCCGCGAAGGCGGCAGCGCCTTCCTTGCCCTCGTCGGAGGCGACGAAGAGGTCCAGCGCGGTCATCGCCATGTTGGAGAAGCCGGCCTGGTGGTCGGTGTCCGCGTTGAAGGACTGCTTGAGGAACTTGATCGCGGTCGGGCTCTTGTCGGCGATCTCGGCCGCCCAGGACTTCGCCTCGCTGAGCAGCTCGGCTGCCGGGACGACCTTGTTGACGAGGTTCATGGCCAGCGCCTCCTGGGCGTCGTAGATCCGGCACCAGTACCAGATCTCCCGGGCCTTCTTCTCACCGACGACCCGGGCGAGGTAGGCGGAGCCGAAGCCGGCGTCGAAGGAGCCGACCTTGGGGCCGGCCTGTCCGAAACGGGCGGTGTCGGCGGCGATCGTGACGTCGCAGAGGACGTGCAGGACGTGGCCACCGCCGACGGCCACGCCGTTGACGGCCGCGATGACGGGCTTGGGGATGTCGCGAATGAGCTTGTGCAGGTAGCCGATCTCGAACATGCCGGACTCGCTGGGGCCGTAGTCCCCGGTCTCGGCGCGCTGCTTCACGTCGCCGCCGGTGCAGAAGGCCTTCTCGCCGGCGCCGGTGAGGATGACGGACCGCACGGCGTGGTCGGCCCAGGCGCTGCGGAAGGCCTTGATCAGCTCGTCGACCGTCTTGGCCCGGAAGGCGTTGTAGCGATCGGGGCGGTTGATGGTGACGATCGCGGCACTGTCCTCGACGACGTAGGTGATGTCCTCGTAGTTGCTCATTCGCCTGCTCCGTTGCTTGTTGAATGGACGTTCATTCATTAATGTAGGCAGTAGATGCGAACCCCGTCAATGGTCCGGCGGGGTTCGGCGGCAAATGCCCAGCGGCTTCGGCCGGCGAGGAGGAGCGACACGTGGCGAGCGGAGGACCGCGCCAGGAGCGGATGCAGCGTCGCCGGGCCGAGATCATCCACGCGGCGATCGAGCTGTTCCAGGAGCTCGGCTACCACTCGGCCACGACCCATCAGGTCGCCGAGCGGGCAGGCTTGAGCGTGGGGCTGATCTACCAGTACTTCGGCAACAAGGAGGACCTGCTGCGCGCCGTGATCGTCGACATCCTCGGGGAGTTCCGCGACCGGATCCCGCTCGCGATGGAGGCTGCCGGGCCGGACCCGGTGGCCCGCCTCCGCGCCGGCTACCGCGCCTATGTGGCCGTCATCGACGAGAACCGCAACGGTGCGCTCCTGACCTACCGGGAGGGCCTGACGCTCTCGCCCGACGGGCGCGAGGAGATCAAGAAGCTCGAGATCGAGACGGCGGCCCCGCTTCGCGACCTCATCCTCGACGGGATCGCGTCAGGCGACTTCGTCGACGTCGACGCCGAGCTCGTCGTCCACAACCTCGTCCTCAGCGCGCAGGGCTGGGCGTTGAAGCACTGGCGACTCGCGAAGACCTACGACGTCGACACGTACGCCGACCGCCAGCTGGACCTGCTCCTGCGTGCGATCCACCCCGCCCCCGCCCCCGCCTGATCGAAAGAGCGATTCGCGACATCGACAAGCGGGCCTGCGCCGGCCCTGACTCGATTGGCCCCTCGGTCCACCGGCGGATCTGTGGATCGAGGGGCCACTCGAGTCTGGGGTGGAGGGGTCAGCGGCACCCGGGGGAGATGAGGGGCAGGCTCAGGAGGACGTCGCAGTCCGCCGGGGCCTCGCCGGGCCACCGCGCCGGCTCGGTCACGGCACGCGTTCCCATCCGCGGCCCGGGGCGCGAGACCCCACGCCAGTGCCCTCGCGCTCGTCCTTGCTCCGGTAGACGATGTACGGGCGGGTGATGTAGCCGAGCGGTGCCGAGAACACATGCACGAGTCGGGTGAACGGCCACAGCGCGAAGAGGAAGAACGCCACGATGGCGTGCAGCTGGAAGCCGAGCGGGATGCCCGTCATCAGCTCGGGGTCGGGCTGGCCGTAGAAGATCTGCCGGAACCAGACGGACACGCTCTCGCGGTAGTTGAACGAGTGGCCCTCGCTCCCACCCAGGCCGAAGATGCTCGACGCGATGGTGTTCCACATCCCGAGGACGATGACGAGCGCGAGGAAGAAGTACATCGTCTTGTCCATCGGCGTCGTCGCCGAGAACACCGGTCCGACGGTGCGCCGGCGGTAGATGAGGATGACCAGGCCGACGATGACCATGATCCCGGAGATCATCCCGCCGATGACCGCGATCCAGTGGTACGCCGTCTCGCTGAGACCGACGGCATCGGTCCACGACTGCGGGATGACGAGGCCGATGATGTGCCCGCCGACGACCCCGAGCAGCCCGAAGTGGAAGAGCGGGCTGCCCCAGCGCAGCATGCGCGACTCATAGAGCTGCGAGCTGCGAGTCGTCCAACCGAACTTGTCGTAGCGGTAGCGCCACCAGTGCCCGACGACGAAGATGGCCAGGCAGATGTACGGGAAGATCACCCAGAGGAACGTGCTCATGAAGGGGCTCCTACGCGGATCGTGCTGCCGAGAGAAACTGATTCACCCACGCGGGTCGTCGAGGGATCGCCGGAGGACGGAACCCCCGGCGGCATGCTGAGCGGCTGACGTGGCCCCTCGCTGAGGCGGGGGTCGAGCGCGTACCCGTCGAGACCGACCTCCTCCTGCGGTGGGCCGGCTTCCACGAGGCGAGCCACGGCCGCGAGGCCGTCACCGTCGAGCTCGGGCAGCGTGGCCCGGAGGGCCTCGACGACCGCGGCCCAGGGCGACTCGCGGTCCTGCAGGGCGATCTGGAGCATCTCGATGCCCGCGCGGTAGTCACCGAGCAGCTTCCACGCCGAGGCCGCGTCCGCCGTCGCACCGAACTCGAGGACGACGCCGAGGTGGTCGGGCAGCTCGTTCGCCGACAGCTCCACGCCGGCCCGCTGGTACGCCTGCTTGAACTGGACCAGGGCCACCCCGCGGCGCCGCGTGTCACCGTACGAGAAGTAGGTGAGGTACAGACAGCACTTGCGGGTGTGGTCGAACGTCTCCACGTAGTCGCGTTGGACCTCCTCCAGGGGCTGGGAGGCCACGTGGTCGAGGAAGGAGGTCAGCGGCATACGGACTGGGTCGGGGAGCGGAGCGATGGCCGCGCGGACGAGCTCGAGGCGGCCGCCGGACTCCTCGGTGGGATAGTCGAGCAGCAGGGAGACCGCCTGCCAGGCGACCCGGAGCTGGGCGTCCGGCAACCGCGGTGACTGCGACTTGGCAGCGCGACGGAACGGGTTCATCGGTCATCCTGCTTCTTGCGGTGGGGGAAGAGCCCGCGCGGCGCACCCTTGCCGTCCCAGTTGAGCAGGTTGACCCGGCCCCGTTTCGACCCGCCGGCGACGAGCTGGTCGGAGGTCTGGCGCTCCTGCAGAGCCTGAAAGGTCTCTGCAGCGACCGGGGTGAGCGGGCCGGAGCTCTCGCCGAAGACCCCGCTCTCCTCGTCGGAGTAGAGGTCGACCGGGCACTCGGTGGCGAGCTCCTCGAGCCCGTGGGCCTGCTCCGCGTGGGCGGACGGGATGACGTAGCGCTCGTCGTACTTTGCCAGGGCGAGCAGCCGGAACATCTCGTACATCGACTCGCCGTCCATGCCGACCGCCTCGGCGATGGACTCGTCCGGGTCGCCGCCGAGGTTGATGTCGCGCATGAAGGAACGCATCGCCGCGAGCCTGCGCAGGACCGAGTTGACCGGCGCGACGTCACCTGCGGTGAAGAGGTTGGCGAGGTACTCGACCGGGATCCGGAGCGCCTCGATCGCGGCGAACAGGTTGCCCTGGTCCTCCGCGTCGTGGCCGGTGTCCCGCACCACGTCGACGACCGGCGACAGCGGCGGGATGTACCAGACCATCGGCATGGTGCGGTACTCCGGGTGGAGCGGCAGGGCCACCTTGTAGTCCTGGATCAGCCGGCGAACCGGCGAGATCTTGGCCGCCTCGATCCAGTCCAGCGGGATGCCGGCCTGCTCGGCCGCGCGGGCGACCTCCGGGTCGTTCGGGTCGAGGAAGACGCTGCGCTGGGCCTCGTAGAGGTCGTGGTCGTTCTCGACCGACGCCGCCTCGAGCACCTTGTCGGCGTCATAGAGCATGAGGCCGATGTAGCGCAGGCGCCCGACGCACGTCTCGGCACACACCGTGGGGATGCCAACCTCGATGCGCGGGTAGCAGAACGTGCACTTCTCGGCCTTGCCGGTCTTGTGGTTGAAGTAGACCTTCTTGTAGGGGCAGCCGGAGACGCACATCCGCCAGCCACGGCACTTGTCCTGGTCGACGAGGACGATGCCGTCCTCGCTGCGCTTGTAGATGGCACCACTGGGGCAGCTCGCGGCGCAGCTCGGGTTGAGGCAGTGCTCGCAGATCCGGGGCAGGTAGAACATGAAGGTCTGCTCGAACTCGAACGTGACCTTGTCCTCGATGCCCTTGAGCATCGGGTCCTTGGCCGCGTGCTCGAGGCTGCCGCCGAGGTCGTCGTCCCAGTTGGCCGACCAGCGGATGTTCATGTCCTTGCCGGTGATGAGCGACTTCGGCTTGGCCACCGGGAAGGTGGTCGTCGTCGGCGAGTTGAGCAGCGTGGCGTAGTCGTACGTCCACGGCTCGTAGTAGTCCTGGATCGACGGGAGCTTGGGGTTGGAGAAGATCGTCGCGAGCTTCTTCCACCGGCCTCCCGCCTTGAGCGTCAGGCGACCGTTGGACGTGCGGACCCAGCCGCCCTGCCACGTCTCCTGGTCCTCGTAGGTGCGCGGGTAGCCGAGACCCGGGCGGGTCTCGACGTTGTTGAACCAGACGTACTCCGTGCCGGACCGGTTGGTCCACGCCTGCTTGCACGTGACGGAGCACGTGTGGCAGCCGATGCACTTGTCGAGGTTCATCACCATCGCCATCTGGGCCATGATCTTCATTGCTGTGCGTCCTCCGCTGGAGATGGGTCAGTACTCGACGGGTGCCTGGCGGCGGCGGATCATCGTCACTTCGTCCCGGTTGTTGCCGATCGGGCCGATGTAGTTGAAGAAGTAAGCCAGCTGGGCGTAGCCGCCGACGATGTGGTTGGGCTTGAGGAGGATTCGCGTCAGGCTGTTGTGGATGCCGCCGCGCTTGCGGTCCCGCTCCGTCAGGGGGACGTCGATGAGCCGGTCCTGCGCGTGGTGCATGTAGACGGTGCCCTCGGGCATCCGGTGGCTGACGATGGCGCGGGCCGCGACGACGCCGTTGCGGTTGACCATCTCGATCCAGTCGTTGTCCCTGACCCCGATCTTCGCGGCATCCCGGTCGCTGAGCCACACGGACTGGCCGCCGCGCGAGAGGGAGAGCATGAAGAGGTTGTCCTGGTACTCCGAGTGGATCGACCACTTGTTGTGCGGCGTGAGGTAGCGGACCGACACGCCGAGCTCGTTCTGCTCACCGATGGGGCTCTCGCCGAAGAGCGTCGTCATGTTGAGCGGCGGCCGGTAGACCGGCAGCGCCTCGCCCATGCCGAGGAACCAGTCGTGGTCGACGTAGAACTGCTGTCGGCCCGTCAGCGTGTGGAACGGCTTGCTCCGCTCGATGTTGATGGTGAAGGGGCTGTAGCGGCGGCCACCCGACTCCGAGCCAGACCACTCCGGCGACGTGATGACCGGGACAGGGGCGACCTGGGTGTCGGCGAAGGTGATCTGCTTGCCCTCGTGCTCGGCAGCGAGATCCGCGAGCTGGGTCCCCGTGCGCTTCTCCAGGAACTTGAAGCCCTGGGTGGCGAGGTGGCCGTTGGACACGCCGGCGAGGTGGAGCATGGCGTCCGCCATCTGGACGTCCGTCTCGACCTTCGGCTGCCCGTTGCCCGCCCCGCCCCGCGTCACGCCGTTACGAACCCGGAGGATGTCGATCTCCCGCTTGACGTCGTAGGCGACGCCCTTGGTCAGCATGCCGACCTTCTCCAGGAGGGGGCCGATCGAGGTCATCTTGTCGTAGATCGCGGTGTAGTCCCGCTCGGCGACGGCGATGACCGGGAGCGTCTTGCCGGGCACCGGCTCGCACTCACCCGCTCGCCAGTCCTTGACGACACCGTGCACGGTGGCCATGGCCTCCGGCGTGTCGTGCCAGAGCGGCTTGGCGACGACGTCCCTGCGGGTGCCGAGGTGCTCGACGGCGAGGTCGCTGAACTTCTTGGCGATGACCTTCCAGGTGTCCCAGTCGGACTTGGTCTGCCACGGCGGGTTGATCGCCGGGTTGAACGAGTGGATGAACGGGTGCATGTCCGTCGTGCTGAGGTCGTGCTTCTCGTACCACGTGGCGGCCGGAAGGACGACGTCGCTGAAGATCGTCGAGCTCGTCATGCGGAAGTCGATCGTCATGAGCAGGTCGAGCTTGCCCTCACGGGCCTCGTCCGCCCAGCGGATCGTCGACGGACGCTGGTCCTCGCCGGCCTCGTCAGCCGTGGCTGCGCTGTCGGTGCCGAGCAGGTGGCGCAGGAAGTACTCGTTGCCCTTGGCGGAGCTGCCGAGCAGGTTGGAGCGCCACAGCGACAGCACCCGCGGGTAGTTGTTCTCGGCCTCAGGGTCCTCGACGGCGAAGTGGAGGTTGCCCTCCTTCAGCTGCTGTGCGACGTAGGCGGGCGGCTCCATCCCGGCCGCCGCAGCGTCGTCGGCGAGGTCGAGCGAGCTGCGGTCGAAAGTCGGGTAGCTCGGGGTCCAGCCGAGCCGGACCGACTGGGCGAGCAGGTCCATGACGGCCTTGCCGGCGAAGATTCCCGTGCCCGAGTCGAGGTCGTCCGCGGTGAACGTGTCGTAGCGGTACTGCGAGGTGTGGACGTACCAGTAGGCCGTCTGGTTCATGTGCCGTGGCGGCCGGTGCCAGTCGAGGGCGAACGCCATGTGCTGGAAGCCCATGATCGGTCGGATCTTCTCCTGGCCCACGTAGTGCGCCCAGCCGCCGCCGTTGCGGCCCTGGCAGCCGGTGATCGTCGTGAGCAGCAGGATCGCGCGGTAGATCTGGTCGCTGTGGAACCAGTGGTTGGTCCCGGCCCCGAGCAGGATCATGCCGCGGCCGTTGGTGTCGATGGCGTTGTGGGCCCACTCGCGGGCCAGGCGAGTCACCTGCTCGGCCGGGACCGACGTGTGCTCCTCCTGCCACGCGGGCGTCGCGGGGACACTCGGGTCCTCGTAGCCGGTGGGCCAGTGGCCCGGCAGGCCCTCGCGGGCGACGCCGTACTGGGCGAGGAGCAGGTCCATGACGGTCGTGACCAGGCGGTCGCCGACCCGCCGCACCGGCACGCCGCGGCGCTGGTAGGAGACCCGGCCATCGGTCGTGTCGAAGCGCGGAAGGGTCACCTCGACGGCCTCGTCGTGGGTGCCGTGGAGGGTGAGGGCGGGGTCGATGTCACCGAGCTCGAGGTTCCACTTGCCGAGCCCCTCCTCGCCGTAGCGGTCCCCGATCGACCCGTTGGGGATGGCGATCTCGCCGGTCCGCGAGTTGACGACGGCCGGCTTCCACATGGCGTTCTCGGAGTCGGACTTCGGTCCGCCGTCGAGGTCGCCCGCGACGAGGTACTTGCCGGGTCGGTAGGTGCCGTCGGCGTCGGCGACGAGGCTGATGAGGTTGGGCAGGTCGGTGAACCGCTTGTTGTAGTCGACGAAGAACGGCACCTGCTGGTCGACGAAGAACTCCTTGAGGATGACGTGCCCCATCGCCATCGCGAGCGCGCCGTCGGTGCCCGGGGCCGAGGTGACCCACTCGTCGGCGAACTTGACGTTCTCGGCGTAGTCGGGCGCCACCGCGACGACCTTCTGGCCGCGGTAGCGGGCCTCGGTCATCCAGTGGGCGTCCGGGGTGCGGGTCATCGGGACGTTCGAGCCCCACATGATGAGGTAGCCGGCATCCCACCAGTCGCCTGACTCGGGGACGTCGGTCTGGTCACCGAACATCTGCGGTGAGGCGTTGGGCAGGTCGGCGTACCAGTCGTAGAAGGAGAGCATCGGCGCACCGATGAGCTCGAGGAAGCGGGCGCCCGATGCGTAGGAGACCGGCGACATGGCCGGGATCGGCGAGAAGCCGGCGATGCGGTCGGGGCCGAAGCGCTTGACGGTGTAGACGTGGGCCGCCGCGACGATCTCGCTGACCTCTTCCCAGGTGGCGCGGACGAGGCCCCCCTTGCCCCGGGCCTTCTTGTAGCGCTGCGACTTCTCCGGGTCCTCGATGATGGAGCCCCAGGCCAGCACCGGGTCACCGCCGTGCGCTGACTTGGCGGCTCGGAACATCTCGAGCAGGACGCCGCGGACGTAGGGGTAGCGCACCCGCGTGGGGGAGTAGGTGTACCAGCTGAACGCGGCACCGCGGGGGCACCCGCGCGGCTCGTAGTCGGGCCGGTCGGCGCCCGGGCTGGGGTAGTCGGTCTGCTGCGCCTCCCACGTGATGATGCCGTCCTTGACGTACACCTTCCACGAGCAGGAACCGGTGCAGTTGACGCCATGGGTGGAACGCACGACCTTGTCGTGGCTCCAGCGGTCACGGTAGAAGGAGTCGCCGGCGCGCCCGCCCTTGGCCTCCATGCTGCGCTTGTCCTCGGACACCGTCGCCTTGGTGAAGAACCGGCGAGTTCCGACGAGGGCCTCGCTCAAGGGGCCGTCGAGCCCCGTCTCGGTGAGGCCGGTCGGGGAGGCGTTCATGAGTGATCTCCTTGTCGAGGCGGGTGGTTGAGCGAGGCGGGATGCTCGAAGCTCGAGTTGGTGGTCAGGGCGGCGATGCAGAGGCTGGGCGCGACGAACGGGGTGAGGCCGACCTCGGTCGAGTCCTCGCCCAGGGCCTCGAGGACCCCCCGGATCAACCCGCGGTGGATGCCACAGACGACAGCCGTGTTGTCCTTGGCGAGGGGCAGGAAGGGGCAGTCGTGCAGGGCGACCCGGGCGGTGCGCCCGTCGTTGGTCGTCGACACCTCGGGGCTGTAGCCCCACTCGCGCAGCAGGTCGACCATCTGGCCGATCTTGCCGAGCCACTGCCCCGGGGAGCGGGCCGGCAGCTGGCCGATGAGCCCGCCGTGGCCGTCGAAGACGTGCCGCCGGCCCCACCGGGCGCCGGCCTCCTCAGGGGTGTTCGGCATCTCCTCGCCACCTGAGCTGAGTGTCTGCACGAGCAGCTCGGTCAGCAGGCGGTAGGACTGGTCGGAGGTGACCCGGCCGAGGGAGCCCTGCTCGATCGCGTAGAGCTTGCGCGGGCGTCCGGCCTCCTTGCGGCGCTGGAACTGGGACCGGAGCAGCCCGGCTGAGACGAGCTGGTCGAGGTGGAACCGGACCGTCGTCACGTGCAGGCCGAGCCGGTTCGCCAGGTCCTGTGCCCGCAGACCGGGATGCGGGATGACGGCGCCGGTCTCGGGGTCGACGCCCGTCGGCAGGTTGGCCAGGGTGTCGACGATCGTCCGGCGAACGGGTGAGCCCAGCAGATCGGTGCCGGCACTGGCGTTCACACTCGCGGTTTGTGCCACAACGCACGCCCTTCTCAATTAGCGAACATCTTCATGACGTAATTTAGAGGAACGCCGTTCCTCAATCTAAGCACGTTTGCCCGGAGTCGGCGCTGGGGGATTGCGCGGAGTTCCGTCATCGAGCGGGACGCGTTGCGTTCCGGCGGCCGATCGCCCACTTCCTCGTATTGTGAGGGGAGTCGCGTCCCGGCAACTTGCATGCGAGGCAATCTACTACGTACGGTAGTTGACCGTCGACCCAGGGGTGGAGAATGATGGGCCGACGGATTGAAGGGGTCGACCATCCCTCAAATGCTGCCCAGTTAAAACGGATTCATTCCGCCAAATAGACGGAGACGAGATGAGCGGCTCATCTGCAGGGCCCTCGGGAGCAACCCGGGTCCTGGTCATGTCGACGACGGCCTTCACCGTGATGTTCGCGGTGTGGATGATGTTCGGCATCCTTGGCATCCCCATCCGGAAGGAGCTCGGCCTCACTGACGTCGAGCTGGCCTGGATCTCGGCGGTGGCCATTCTCAACGGGTCGATGTGGCGCCTCCCCGCCGGGATGCTCACCGACCGGATCGGTGGCCGCAAGGTCACCATCGCGATGCTCTTCGCGACGGCCGTCCCGGCCTACTTCGTGTCCCAGGCGACGAGCTACCTCATGCTGCTCGTGCTGGCCTTCCTCGTGGGCTTTGCGGGCAACCTGTTCTCCGTGGGCATCGCGTGGAATGCCGCCTGGTATCCCCGCGATCGCCAGGGCTTTGCCCTCGGTGTATTCGGCGCCGGCAACGTCGGTGCCTCCGTGACCAAGTTCATCGGACCGGCCATCATCACGGGCACGGCGGGCGCCACCTACATCTTCGGGGTCGACGGGGGCTGGCGGCTCGTGCCGGCCATCTACGCCGTCCTCCTCGTCGCGATCGCCGTGCTGACCTGGGTGGTCACGCCCCACCACGACAGGATGCCGGGCCGGAGCCAGCCGGTCGCCGCGATGCTGACGCCCCTCAAGGACATTAGGGTGTGGCGGTTCGGCTTCTACTACGTCGCCGTCTTCGGCGCCTACGTCGCCCTCTCGGTCTGGTTGCCCAAGTACTACGTCGACAACTTCGGCGTGGACCTGTGGACCGCGGCCCTGCTCACGGCGACGTTCATCTTCCCCGCCTCGTTGCTCCGCCCCCTCGGCGGCTGGTTCAGCGACAAGTTCGGCGCTCGGCGCGGCATGTACTTCACCTTCACCGTCATGCTCGTGACGAGTGGTCTGCTGATGATGCCCAACGGTCACCTCGTCGTTCAGCAGGCGGACGGGACCCAGACCGAGCACTGGAACTACACCATGGGGCTCGTGCCCTTCGTGGTCCTCGTCTTCCTCCTCGGCTGCGCGATGGGCATCGGCAAGGCCGCCGTCTACAAGCACATCCCGGAGTACTTCCCGAGGAGCGTCGGCGCCGTGGGTGGTCTCGTCGGGATGCTCGGCGGCCTCGGCGGCTTCTTCCTGCCGCCGCTGTTCGCCTACACGAAGGAGTGGCTCGGATTCGCGTCGAGCACGTTCCTCGTCATCTTCCTGCTGACGCTCGCGTGCGCCTTCTGGATGCACTGGACCGTCGTGCACATGCTCCACCACGGCGCGCCACACCTGTCCGCCTACTTCGAGCCGCCACCGCCGCACAACCCGCTGGTCGAGGCGGCGCACACCCCAGCCAGCACCCCCGAGTCCAGCCCTGAGTCCACCCCTGAGTCCACCAACACGTCCCGCACGGACGCCGACAAGCAAGCGACGGAGGCTCGCGCATGACCACCAAGACCGCACCCGCCAAGGGGGAGTGGCTCCAGTCCTGGGATCCCGAGAACGAGGCGACCTGGGACAAGCGCCTCGCGTGGAAGACGCTGTGGGTCACCACGTTCTGCCTCACCCTCGCGTTCATCGCGTGGTTCCTGCCGAGCGCGATCATCCCCAAGCTCAACCTGCTCGGCTATGAGTTCACCAAGAGCCAGCTCTACTGGATGGCGGCCATGCCGGGTCTGGCCGCCGGTCTGCTGCGCCTGGTCTGGATGGTGCTGCCGCCCATCATGGGGACCCGCAAGATGGTGTCCCTGACCTCGCTGCTGCTCATCGCCTCGACGCTCGGCTGGGGTGTCCGCGTGCAGAGCCCGACGGCTCCGTACTGGGAGCTGATGGTTCTTGCGTTCCTCGCCGGCATCGGCGGCGGGGCGTTCTCGGGCTTCATGCCGAGCACCTCGTACTTCTTCCCCCGGCGGATGCAGGGCACCGCCCTCGGCCTGCAGGCGGGCATCGGCAACTTCGGTGTGTCGATCGTCCAGCTCCTCACGCCGTACCTCATCGCCATCGGCGCGCTCGGCATCTTCGGCGGCAGCCAGATGCTCGAGATGCCGGGGCAGCCGACGCAGGAGGTCTGGTACCAGAACGCCGCCTTCGTGTGGATCCCCCTGATGATCGTCGGCGCGATCCTCGCCTGGACGATGCTCAAGTCGGTCCCGATCAAGGCGAACATCCGCCAGCAGTTCGACATCTTCAGCAACCAGGACACCTGGTGGATGACGCTGCTCTACATCATGACCTTCGGCACGTTCTCCGGTCTGTCGGCGCAGTTCGGCCTGCTCATGGCCAACCTCTACGGCATCGGCAACGACGAGATCGTCCAGGGGGCCGGGGCCTCGGCCACGCTGCTCATCGACGGCTACTCGGTGCCAGACGTCGTCAAGTTCGTCTTCCTCGGCCCGCTCGTCGGCGCCGGTGCCCGCGTGCTCTTCTCCCCGCTCACCGACCGGATGGGCGGCGCGAAGTGGTCGCTCGTCTCCGCGCTCGGACTCATCGCGTCGATCGCCTACACCATCCCGGCGCTCTCGCCCGACACCTCGTCGGCCGCCGCGCTCGATGCCGGCTTCAACCGGTTCCTCGGGGGCATGCTGGCGATCTTCCTGTTCAGCGGGATCGGCAACGCGTCGACGTTCAAGCAGATGCCGATGATCTTCGAGCGCCGGCAGGCGGGCGGGGTGATCGGGTGGACGGCTGCCATCGCCGCGTTCGGCCCGTTCCTCTTCGGCGTCGGCCTGACGATCATGTCGCCCACGATGTTCTACCTCCTCGGCATCGCCTGGGCGGTCATGTGCACGGCCATCATCTGGTGGCGCTACGCCCGTCCGGGTGCTCCCAAGCCCGGCTGAGCTCCACCCATCACGCCGTATGCCGCTGGGCTCGTCCCGCACGAGCCCAGCGGTCCCGATCCTTCCGCGCCCATCGAGAGAGCAGTTCGCGACATGTGTCGTCCCCCGCGATGCCCCACCCGCTCGACGGGTCGTGGGGCGCTCTGTCGGTCCGGGCGTCAGCGCTTGCGCCGCGGACCGAAGTCGGCGGTTTCCTTCGCGAACGCAGCCCGCTGTGCCCGTCGCGTGTTCGGTGTCCGCATCAGGAGCCGGAGCTGCTCGGCGCGCTCCCTGGCGAACGTCCGCCGCGGCCCGGTCGACCAGGTCCCGTCGAAGAGCCGCTTTGCAGCGGCGACGGCGTCGGGCGAACGGGTCACGATCTCGGCGATGAGGTCCTCTGCGGCGCTCACTGGGTCGTCGGCGAGGCCGGTGGCGAGCCCGATGGACGCGGCCTCCTCGCCGGAGACCACCGCTCCCGTCATGGTGAGGCGCTTCGCCACGTCGAGGCCCACCACCTCGGTCAGGCTCTGGATCCCGGACATGTCGGGGATGAGACCCCACTTGGCCTCGAGGACCGACCACTGTGCATCAGGCGTGGTGAACCGGAAGTCAGCGCCGAGGGCGATCTGCAGTCCACCGCCGAAGCAGTGGCCGTGGACGGCGGCCACCACCGGCAACGGCAGTCTCCGCCAGGCCCAGCACGCCTCCTGGAACGTGTTCGTGCCGAGCCACGGACGGGGGACGAACGCGGTTGCGATGGCCCGAGGACTCTTCAGCACGGTGGCGAAGTCCAGTCCGGCGCAGAAGGACTCACCCGTTCCCGACAGGATCACAGCCCGGAGCGAGCGGTCGTTGCGGAGCCGACGGGCGGTCCCGGCCAGGGCTCCGAGCATCTCGAGCGTGAGACCGTTGAGCTTCTCGGGACGGTTCAGGGTGACCCGCGCGATGCCGGCCTCGACGGTGCAGGAAAGATGGGCGGCGGACGAGTCGCTCGACATGTTACGCAGCGTAAGGCAACCCTGCGTCGTGCCCATCCGGGCACGGTGTCCCGGGGTTGTGATTTGAGTGGCACTGCCTGCGGGGCCGTTGACCCTGTGCCATAGGTTGCTTGAGGCAGTATCGCTCTTGGATAGAAGGAGCAGTTGTGCAAATCGGCGTTCCCCGTGAGACGCGGCCGCGCGAGACCCGCGTCGCCGCCACCCCAAAGACGGTCGCCCAGCTGATCGGGCTCGGGTACGAAGTCGTCGTCGAGCGCGGAGCCGGTGTCGGCGCGAGCTTCGACGATGCCTCGTACGCCGCGGCCGGCGCGCGCGTCGTCGACGCGGCGGAGGCGTGGGGCTCCGACATCGTCCACAAGGTCAATGCGCCCTCCGACGCGGAGATCGCGACGCTGCGCCCGGGCGCGGTCCTGGTCAGCGTGATGGCGCCGGCGCTCAACCCTGAGCTGGTCGAGCAGCTGCGCGCGGCTGGTGTCACCGCGATGGCGATGGACGCCGTGCCGCGCATCAGTCGGGCACAGTCACTCGACGTGCTCTCCTCGATGGCCAACATCGCCGGCTACCGCGCTGTCGTCGAGGCGGCTCACGAGTTCGGCTCGTTCTTCACCGGGCAGGTGACTGCCGCAGGCAAGGTCCCCCCCGCGAAGGTGCTCGTCGTTGGCGCCGGGGTCGCTGGACTTGCCGCAATCGGCACAGCCGGCAGCCTCGGCGCCATTGTTCGTGCCACCGATGCGCGGCCCGAGGTGGCCGAGCAGGTCGAGTCGATGGGGGGCGAGTTCCTCCAGGTCCAGGTGGGTGAGCTGCAGGCGAGCAGTGACGGCTACGCCCGCGAGATGGGAGAGGACTACAACCGCAAGGCCGCTGAGCTCTACGCGGAGCAGTGCAAGGACGTCGACATCATCATCACGACGGCCCTCATCCCCGGCAAGCCGGCGCCTCGTCTGATCACGGGGGAGATGGTCGCGACGATGCGGGCCGGCTCCGTCATCGTCGACATGGCTGCGGCCAACGGCGGCAACGTCGAGGGGTCCGTCGCGGACGAGCTCGTCGTCACCGACAACGGCGTCAAGATCATCGGCTACACCGACCTCGCGGGCCGACTGCCCACGCAGGCGAGCCAGCTCTACGGCACGAACCTCGTCAACCTGATGAAGCTGTTGACGCCGGGCAAGGACGGCCAGCTCGTGGCCGACCTCGAGGATGTCGTGGTGCGTGGCATGACGGTCGCCCGAGAGGGCGAGCTGCTGTGGCCGCCACCACCGATCCAGGTCTCTGCCGCCCCGGCCCCGGTGGCTGCTGCACCTCCAGTTCCCAAGGAACCGCCACCGCCACCGAACCCGAACCGCAAGTTCGTGATGATGGGGATCGGGGCGGCGGTGTTCGCCCTCATCGCGGCGTTCTCCCCGGCGAGCTTCCTGGCGCACTTCACCGTCTTCGCGCTGGCCGTCGTCGTCGGTTTCTACGTCATCGGCAACGTGCACCACGCGCTGCACACCCCGCTGATGTCGGTGACCAACGCGATCAGCGGGATCATCGTCGTCGGTGCGCTGATCCAGCTGGGGGTGTCCGAGTCGACCGAGGTCGCCATCCTCGCCCTGGCGTTCGTCGCGACGCTCGTCGCCAGCATCAACATCTTCGGTGGCTTCCTCGTGACCCGCCGCATGCTCACCATGTTCCGGAAGGGCTGACCCGTGGAACTGTCCCTCATCACCGCCGCCTACATCATCGCGGCGATCCTCTTCATCCTCAGCCTCGCCGGCCTGTCCAAACACGAGACGGCCAAGGACGGCAACGGCCTGGGCATCGTGGGCATGGGTATCGCCCTGCTGGCCACGCTGTGGTTGGCGGGCCGCTCGGCTGAGTGGCTCAACTGGGGTCTGATCGCGGTTGCCGTCGCCATCGGCGCGGCCATCGGGGTCACCAAGGCGCGCAAGGTCGAGATGACGGGGATGCCGGAGCTGATCGCGATGCTCCACAGCTTCGTCGGTCTGGCTGCGGTGCTCGTCGGCTACAACTCCTTCCTCACCGGTTCGACCGACGCCGTGCACAGCGTCGAGGTCTTCCTCGGCGTCTTCATCGGAGCCGTCACGTTCACCGGCTCGATCGTCGCCTACCTCAAGCTGTCGGCGAAGATCTCGGGCGCCCCGCTGATGCTGCCGGCCCGGCACTGGCTGAACCTCGCCGCCGGGATCGTCTCGGTCGTCCTCCTGGTGTGGTTCGTCGCGGCGCACTCGATCCTGCCGCTCGTCATCATGACGGCGATCGCCCTGGCCTTCGGCTGGCACCTCGTCGCCTCGATCGGCGGCGGCGACATGCCGGTCGTCGTGTCGATGCTCAACTCGTACTCCGGGTGGGCCGCGGCCGCAGCGGGCTTCATGCTCGGCAACGACCTGCTCATCGTCACCGGTGCGCTCGTCGGCTCCTCCGGTGCCTACCTGTCGTACATCATGAGCAAGGCGATGAACCGCAAGTTCCTCAGCGTCATCGCCGGCGGGTTCGGCTCCGACGGGGGCGTGCCGACCGGCGACGTCGACTACGGCGAGCACCGCGAGACGAATGCGGCCGAGGTCGCCGACCTGCTGATGCACGCCAAGTCGGTCGTCATCACGCCCGGCTACGGCATGGCCGTCGCCCAGGCGCAGTACCCCGTCGCGGAGCTGACCTCGCACCTGCGGCAGAAGGGCGTCAACGTCCGCTTCGGAATCCACCCGGTGGCCGGGCGCCTGCCGGGTCACATGAACGTGCTGCTCGCCGAGGCGAAGGTGCCCTACGACATCGTCCTCGAGATGGACGAGATCAACGGCGACCTGCCGGAGACCGACGTCGTGCTCGTCATCGGGGCCAACGACACCGTCAACCCGTCCGCGGAGGAGGACCCGAACAGCCCCATCGCGGGAATGCCGGTCCTCGAGGTGTGGAAGGCCAGGGAGGTCGTGGTGTTCAAGCGCTCCATGGCGGCGGGCTATGCCGGCGTGCAGAACCCGCTCTTCTTCCGAGAGAACAGCGCCATGCTCTTCGGTGACGCCAAGGAGCGGGTCGAGGACATCATCAAGGCCCTCTGACCTGTCGCTGCACCTGAGGCCTGGCTCCGTCCCCGGAGCCAGGCCTCATCGTTCCGCCTACGGCCGGGCGGCCTCAGGGCACCCGTCGACCTGACACTAGGAAACGGACCCGCTCAGCGCATCAGTGATCCCCAGTGATGCGGCGGGCGGGTCGGTGACGTAGGGGCCTGAGCGGCGGACTGCCAGTCCCTGCCTGGATGAGTGCTTTGAGCTTGCGTGCCTCGAGGACTCCCCTGCCAGTGCGAGCCAGGTCGATCGGCTCGATGGTCGCGCGACCATGCAGTCTGACTCAGTCCGAGCTCGGCTCGTGCCGCGGTCGGCTGTCCTGCGGCCTGATGGGGACCGGTCCGGTGTCAGCGGACCGGCGGCGGCGACGGATGTCATCGCTCTCGTAGAGGGACTCGCCCCCGCGGATGCGACGGATCGGTATCGCCCGCGAGTAGCGGTCAAGGCGATCCTGGATCGGGTTGTGGATGGGGGGCACGTCCGGGTAGATGGGTGTGCCGTGCCTCGGTGACCCTCCGGGCTCGGCGTCCCGCGGCGCGCCGGACCCACCAGGCCCGACGGGACCGCCGGTGCCCCCGGGGCCTCCGCCGGGGCCGTCGCCGCCCGGCGGGGTCGGATCCGTTCCACCGTCAGGGATCTCGACGACCGTGGCCGTTCCCGGCGGTGGTCCGATGTTGAAGATGACCGCGCAGATGGCTCGATAGGTCTCGTCGGGTCGGGGCACCCACTCGACGGTCCGCAGCGCCTGGTCCTGGCCGGCGCTCTCCATGATGAATCGGCCGTAACCGAGCAGCATCCCGGGGATGGACCTGACGTAGCTCATGTCGGTGACCTTGATGAGCGGCATCATGGCGACCTTGTGCGTGATGATGCCGTAGCGCAGCAGGAGCCGCTTGTCCGTCGCCACGAACCAGTCGTTGCGCCACTCGAGGATCCTCCACGAGAGTGCGACGAGGGTGACGAAGAAGAGGAACCACAGCGCGTTGCCGACCGGTTGGGTGGCGGGAGTCAGGTTGGCGTCGACGACAATCGCGAGAGCCAGCGCGACGAGGCTGATCGAGACCGGCTTGACCAGTCTGGCCCAGTGCGAGTGGACGGCGGTGACGAGCTGCTCCCCGGGCAGCAGGATCGGAGAGAGACCCGCGGGGATCTCGTCGGTGCGCCGGAGGATCGCCATCGGGCCGCCGTCGGCCCCTAGTTGCTGTTCAGCAGGGTGTCGAAGAAGCGAAGGATCGCGTTGAAGCCGTCCACCATTACGCCCCAGGCGTTGCTGACGATCCCCGCGGCCTTGTCGGGGGACGTGAAGATCGCATAGATGAAGAACGCGCCAACAAGGATCAGGATGATCTTCTTGGCCTTCGGGCCCATGGCGTTCGCTCCTCAGCGTGACGGACGGCCGTGCGTCGCACGGCACAGGTGTGGGACCAGTGTGCCCGAAGTGACGCTTGGGGACGTGGAGGTGGGGGTGTGTCGGCCCCACAGTAGTCTCCTCGCGTGGATCGTTCTCGGCGGACTCTGGTCGGGTGAAGGTGACCTCCTATGCGGCGGAGCTGCGGTCCGCTCTGAGCGCGGCGCTGAGCGGGTTCTCAGAGCGTGACCTCGCAAGGGCGACCGCGGACCTCGTCGAGCGCTACCGGCAGCCGCGCGCTGCCCGCGGAGCGATCCTGTCGAGCCCGGTGCGGGTCGGTGCGTATGCCACGTACCGAATGCCCGCCACGCATGCGGCGATGCAGCGCGTGCTCGAGGACGTCGCTCGAACCGGCGTCCGGCCGAGAACCATTGTCGATGTCGGCGGTGGCACGGGTGCCGCAGCCTGGGCGGCAGCTGCTGTCTTCGACTCCTTGGAGTCGATCGTCGTCCTCGACCAGGTGGTCGAGGCGCTGGACCTGGGACGACGCCTCGTCGCCGAGGCCTCTGCGCCGGTGTTGCGGTCGACGCGCTTCGACCGCGCCCTGGTCGGCGCGCTTCCGGACGTCGCGGCAGATCTGATCACCGCCTCCTATGTCCTGAGCGAGCTCTCGGCCCGCCAGATCACCGATCTGATCGACGAGATGATGGCGCGTGGCCAGGTCGCTGTCGTCGTCGAGCCGGGGACACCGGACGGGTACGAGCGGGTCCTCGGCGTGCGGAACCGCTTCCTCACCGAGGGCTGGCACCTCCTCGGCCCCTGCCCCCATGAGCTCTCCTGCCCGCTCGTCGGACCGGACTGGTGTCACTTCGCGGCCCGTGTCAGTCGTTCGGCGGAGCATCGCCGCATCAAGGGTGCCGACCTCCCCTACGAGGACGAGAAGTTCTCCTGGGTCGCAGCAGCTGCTCCCGGTGCCTTCGAGCCACCTGCGCGCAGCGGCAGGATCCTTCGGCACCCGGTGAAACGCAAGGGCCTCGTCGAGTTCCGCGTCTGCCAGCCCGACGGGTCCGCGGGCCGAGCAGTGGTGAGCCGGCGAGAAGGTGGGCGGTACCGGGCCGCAAGGGATTCAGCGTGGGGGGACACCCTGCCGGGGTGACGTCAGCGCACCAGCACCGCCTTGGCCTCCTTGACGGTGATGTCCGTCGGCGGCCCGGGAACGTCGACGGTCGCGGGGATCCGGTCCCAGCTGGCGCCGCCGTCCACGCTGAACTCGGCCCCCAACGTGGTGACGACCCTGGCTGAGTAGATGCCGGGCTCGCGGTAGGTGTGGACGACCTCGCCGTCCGGGTAGCCGCCGCCAGCTGAGGTCGTCGGGCCGAACCGGGCGCCGTCGCCGAAGTCGTACCGGAAGCCGATCAGTCGCGGGCGAAGCTGGACCGGGATGCCGAGGAGTGTGCGGGAGCGGGCCTCGCCAGGCTGGTAGCCGTCCTTCGACCACGCCACCGAGTAGAACGTCGTGAGGTTGACGAGGGTGACCTCACCCCTCGGCTCGATCTTGATGGTCGGCTGCGCCCAGGGAGTCCGGAGGAACTCAGCCTTGAGGTCAGCCATGGACAACCTGGGTCGGGCCCCGGGGGCGATGTCGCTGTGGCACGTCACTCCCACTGACGTCCAGCGGATCGGCTCCGCAGGTGGGGCGACGAGCCGCTGCCAGATGTTGAGCCGCAGGTTGCCCGTCAGCTCGGGTGGGCAGGCCGTCAAGGCGCGGCTGCACATGATGTCGGTCCGACCGCCGTTCGGGTCGTTCTCGGGACAGTCCGGGAGAGAGAGGTACTCGTATCGAGGAGGGTCTGCGTCCTTCGTCGACGACTTCGCACCGTCCGGAGCATCCGGCAACCCCAACACCGCTGGCCGGTCTAGCAATTCGACGTATGCAGCCTTTTCGTCTGCGCCGCAACCGCTCAGGCTTCTCGGACAATCCCGTTGATCGGCGCTGGCTCCCTGGGCGGGTGTGGCAATGCCTGCTGAGAGGAGGAGCGCGGCCGCAAACATGGAGGTCTTGATCACTCCTCCTCCACGTGAACAGCCGACACCGACCAATGCGTGTCGAACTCCAGGACGAGGACGAAGCGAATGCCGTCCTGTTGGCGGGTCCTATCGACGGTTGCGTTGGAACGGTTGACGATGCCGACGGGTACCTCTTGTCCCGTGACCTCGATGAACTTCGACGGCTCGTTCTCCAGGAAGCGCCGAATCGCGGTGTCCTGAACGATGAATGACGGCTTGGAGTGATGTTCGCCGGCTGCCTCGAGATTGGCGGCTGTTCTTCGGAAGTTGGCGCATGTCTTGCACTCCGCCGAATGCAGACCCCTCAGCAAGTCTGGGTCCGCTGCGACAAGAGACTGGGCCACCTGCTCCATGAAGAACTTCCCGAAGGCTTCGGCGCCTTCTTGGGTGTTCTCCCTCGCGGCCTTGGGAATTCGCGCGAGGACGGGATCGACGTCAGCCGTCGCGGTCGACGAGGTGGCGGCGGCTCCCGGCGACGGGCTGACCGTTTGCGTCGGCGTCGGCATCCTGACTGCAGGAGCCGGAACCCCAGCTCCGCACCCGCTGAGCGCGAGAGCGGCAGCTAGCCCAGCGGCATACGGCATGGATGTCTTGGTGCGCACGGCACGGTCCCCCTGGCAGCGTGGCGGTCGATTTGTCCCGAATCGTCACACAGTCTGCCCGAGTGCGCAGCCCGAGACGCGGGCCATCCACAGCCTCAGTCGACGACCCCGTAGAGCCGGTCTCCCGCGTCCCCGAGACCGGGCACGATGTAGCCCTTCTCGTTGAGACGCTCGTCCACGGCACCCGTGACGACCCGGATCGGGATCTTCGTCGAGCTCAGGGAGTCCGCGAGGTGTTGGATGCCCTCGGGGGCAGCCAGGAGGCATACCGCAGTTATGTCGTCGGCTCCTCGCTCGATGAGGAAGTGGATCGCATCGGACATCGAGCCGCCGGTGGCCAGCATCGGGTCGAGCACGAAGACCTGACGTCCGGTGAGGTCGTCGGGAAGCCGGTTCGCGTAGGTGACCGCCTCGAGCGTCTCCTCGTTGCGCTGCATCCCGAGGAAGCCCACCTCGGCGCTCGGCAGGAGGCGCACCATGCCCTCGAGCATGCCCAGACCGGCGCGGAGAATCGGCACGACAAGCGGCTTGGGGTTGGACAGCTTGATCCCCGTCGTCGGCGCGACCGGCGTCTCGATCCGGAACGGCTCGACCCGCACGTCGCGGGTGGCCTCGTAGGCGAGCAGCGTCATCAGCTCCTCGGCCAGACGCCGGAAGGTCGGGCTGTCCGTCCGCCTGTCGCGCAGGTAGGTGAGCTTGTGGGCGATCAGGGGGTGGTCAGCGACGTGGACGTCCATGGGTGGAAACTTAGCGCGTGCCCAAGAATTCGGAGACCGCTGTGACCGACGCCGCGGCAGCCGGGGAGACGTATGCCGCTTGGCTCGGTGACGCGCTCGCGCTCGCTGCCGCTGCCGCGGGCTCGGACGACGTGCCCGTGGGTGCGGTCGTCATCGGCGCGGACGGCGTCGTCATCGGTCGCGGTCGCAATGTGCGGGAAGAAGTCGGTGACCCGACCGGCCATGCCGAGATCATCGCCCTGCGTGATGCGGCCGCCGCCGTCGGCTCCTGGCGACTCGACGGGGCGACGCTGGTCGTCACCCTCGAGCCCTGCGTCATGTGTGCTGGTGCGGCCATGGCGGCTCGAGTCGAACGGATCGTCTTCGGGGCCTGGGACCCGAAGGCCGGCGCCTGCGGATCGGTCTGGGACCTGACCCGCGACCCGCTCGCCACGCACCGTGTCGACATCATGGGTGGCGTTCGGGCCGAGGAGGCTGCCGCCCTCCTCGTCGAGTTCTTCGAGCGCAAGCGCGTGCTCGGCTCCGACGACGATGCTGCGGCCCGGGCGGAGAGCCGGGCCCTGAACCAAGGAGAGGGACGATGACGACGGTCGGCGTGCTGGGGCCCGGAGGCGTCGGAGGTGTCGTGGCCGCTCGGCTGGCGCGGGCTGGACACGACGTCTCGGTCGTCGCGGGGGAGCGGACGGCTGCGGCGATCGCCGCCGGTGGACTGCACTACACGGGCCCGGACGGCACGTGGGAGGGATCTGTCGAGGCGCGAAGCCTCCTCGTCGAACCGGTGGACGTCCTCGTCATCGCCACCAAGGCCATGGACCTGCCCGGCGCCCTGCAGCGGGTGCCCGGGGCCCTGGTCCGGGACACGGTCGTGGCGCCCCTGCTCAACGGCATCGATCATGTGGCCTACCTCCGGGCCGAGCTTCCCGGCGTCGAGGTCATCGCGTCGAGCATCTCGGTCGAGGCGACCCGCCATCGTCCCGGTGTCGTCGAGCAGGTGAGTGGCTTCTGCGACGTCGGGGTGTCGCTCGCCAGCGAGGGCGGCCGCCGCTGGGCCGAGCTCGCTGAGCAGGCCGGCTGCTCCGTGAGCACGGCGCCGGACGACGCGAGCGTCCTCTGGCGCAAGCTGTCCTTCCTCGCCCCGCTCGCCCTGCTCACCACCTCCGCGGAGGCGCCGATCGGCACGGCGATCCAGCGCCAGCCCGACCTGGTGCGGCCGATCGTGGCGGAGGCGGTCGCTGCGGCCGCAGCCGCCGGTGTGCCGATCGACGCGGACGGCATTGAGGGGCGGCTGCGCTCGTTGCCGGAAGGGATGCAGTCGTCGATGCTGAAGGACCACCTGGGCGGGCGCTCGGTGGAGCTGGACGCCATCGCCGGGCCGATCATCCGGGCACTCGGACGCGACGGCGCGCATGCGACCGTGACCGCGGCGCTCCGCATTCTCGGTTCCGCTCGCTGACGTCCGCCCCTGCTCCGGCCCGGTCTGCCGGATGGGTCCGCCGGGTCGGTCGCTGGGTCGGTCGCCGGGTCGGTCTGCCTCACCGGGCCCGATTTCTTGGGGGCGACGCCCTCCGGTAATGTTCCGCCTTGGTGGCGTGTCCGAGCGGCCTAAGGAGCACGCCTCGAAAGCGTGTGTGGGGGTAACTCCACCGTGGGTTCAAATCCCACCGCCACCGCCATTCACCTGCGGAAACGCCGGTCAGCCCCTGAGGGAGCTGACCGGCGCTTCCCAGGCCTAGTCTGATTCGCGGTCTCATCGGGCTGCTACAGGTGGCTGCCCGGGTGTTCACGCGGGTTCACGCCCGTTCGCCTGCCTCCGTTTCGTACGCAGATTCGGAGGATCACGCTCCTGAAGCGTGCTTGGAACCGTTCGAGATCGTTCGCTGCCGTCCGTGACGCTCCTGGAGCCTGTGAGTGGTTGGGCATGCCCCCGACGCTCGTCGCGTCCCCTCGGGGTGAGGCTGGGCGTGCGGTCCGCGCCGCTGTGCGTGTGTCCGCTCATCGATATGCCCTCAGACAGCTACTGGTCGACAGGCGGCGCCGTGACGCGCATTCTCAACGCGCGGCGCCGCTAGTAGTACTGTGGTCCTACCGTGGTAGCATCAGTGGATGAAGCTCAGTATCAGCCTTCCCGAGGAAGACGTCGCGGTCCTCGACCGCTACGCCCGAGCCGCTGGGATCCCAAGCCGTTCCGCGGCCATTCAGCGCGCCATCCGGCTGCTGGGCCAGCCCGACCTCGACGACGCCTACGCGGCCGCTTGGGACGAATGGGAGGCCTCCGGTGACGCCGCCGCATGGGAGGAGACCACGGCTGACGGGCTCGCGGATGCTGCGCGGTGAGATCCGACTGGTCGACCTCGACCCTGCACGTCACGCTGGGGCGAACAAGCGCCGGCCCGCTGTGATCGTCAGCAACGACCGCGCCAACGCGACCGCAGCCCGGCTCGGCCGCGGAGTGGTGACCATCGTCCCGGTCACCAGCAACGTGGCCCACGTCTACCCCTTCCAGGTTGCACTGCCGGCCGAGGAGACGGGGCTGCGCCTGGACTCCAAGGCCCAAGCGGAGCAGATTCGGTCCGTTTTGATCGAAAGGGTCGGCCCGGCCCTTGGGCTGGTTCCAGCGCAGCTGATGGAGCAACTGGACGACGCACTACGCCTGCACCTCCAGCTCTGAGTCCTTGCGTCAGTTGACCAGCGCGTTTGGCGGCGAAAGACGCACGGAGCGCTGCCGGCCACAGCCTCCACCGGAGCGCTCGCACAAGCTCGACGACTGTGTGAGCCTCCTGTCAGGGTGGAGCATGTTCACGGAACAGCACTTGGTTTACCTCCGGTCGCAGGGGCTAGCGCGGATCGCGACGGTTGATGTCGTTGGGCAACCTGGACAAGGAGGGTCGGCCGAGGGGGGCCGGAGTGACGCACGGTTGGCGAGAGGTATGACTCACGACGAGGATCCGTGGGGACTGGAAGGATCGTCGGGGGCACGACGCCCACGAGGTCAGCGAAGCAGGGTTCGTGTCAATCGTCGGAGATTCCAGTGAAACAGAGGTGCGACGGCTCACCATCGGTGTACGCGGTGACGTAGGCACCGGACCAGCGGCGTCGATACGGTGCGGATCGGGATCGGTGACCGGCGGCCGCTTCAGTGAGGCCTCGAACTCCTCGACGAGGAAGTCGATCACGTCGGGCTGGTTCCCGCTCTGCTCAACTGGCCCTGGCTCGTCGCCGGCACCGGACCACGCTAGAGGTCTAGCAGTAGCGCCAGTGTCTCGCGGACTTCGTTGAGGACCACCGGGCCGATATTGCCGGTGCGCTCCTGAATCCGTGTCGTGGCCACGGCGCGCACGTGCTGGCACTGCGCCGAGGAACGCGCGGCAAGGTGGTTGTCCTCATCGGGGTCGATCAGGACCTCGGTGCTGCTCGTGCGGATGGTCCTGGTCAACGGAACGACCTGGACGAGGTTGGGTCCGCCCCTCAGAATCCGGGCAGCTGTCACGACGACGGCGGGGCGACGGAGTCCTGCCTCGCTACCGGCGGGCATGCCGAGGTCGAGTTCGACGACGTCACCCGGCGTCAGCATCGAGCCACGCCGTCTCATCCTCGGTGAGCTTCGCCGCGAGGTCCCGCGCCATGGCGTCCTGGCGCAGCGCGCGGATAGCCTTGCTCACCGTCTCATCGATCGTTTCGTGGCGTTCGGCCGCCAGGCGCGTTACGCGCGCATGAGTGTCCCTGCTGATGCGGATCGTCGTTGTCTCGGCCACAACAGAACGATACTCGTGTAGACAGATCCATCTACATGCCGCTTCGACGAGCGAGCGGGAGCCCAAGACAGCACAGGACCGCCGAGCCCATCCCGCTAGCCCGGCTCGCGGCCGATAGACGCGCCTCGCCAAGCAACTTTGATGGAGCGGGTCGTCGTAGCTCCGGACGTAACGGACGTTCTGTGAAAGGGTGGCCGGCATGCTGAAGGCGGTACTCATCGTCGGCCTGGCAGTCAGTGTCGCTGGCGTCCTCATGATCGCGTCACCAGGACCGGGCTACCTCGTCCTGGCTCTTGGCATCGCGATCGTGGCCGGGTCCGGCCCTGCAGGCCGGACCGGTCGACAGGCGGCGCTGTGACTCGCCAATCTGTGCCACGGCGTCGACGTGGAGTCGGCCCCGGGTGTTCGGTCTCCGCCGGAGGGCATTCGCGCTCTCGCTAGCCGGGGTGTGCTCAACCGAGGCCGGCGTCCGTCAGGACCTGCCGGGCGATCACGAGCCGGTCAGCGCAGCGCTCGGGCATCGTGTCCCAGTAGTAGGGGAAAGTCATCACGGCGATGGCCAAGGCCCACGCCCGCCCCAGCATCCACGTGCGGTCGTCGATACCCGCCTCGGTGCGGAAGAGGGACCGCGCCTGAGCGTCGAGCACCTCCCACGCGACTACCAGGTCCACGGTGGGATCGCCGACGGCAAGGCCACCGAAGTCCAGCACCGCCGAAAGGCGACCACGCCGTACGAGCAGGTTCTCCGCGAACAGGTCGGCGTGCAACCAGTGCGCGGCGGGAGGAGGACCATCGGCCGCGGCAGCCATCGCCGCGTCCCACACCCTCGTCACGGCATCGATGTCCAGGTCGAGGTTCGGTACGGAGCGGCACTGCTCGGCGTAGGCGCGGATCTCCGAATCGATCGCGCTCAACGGCTCGGCGCGATACCAGCGCAGTGCGGCGTCTTCCCGCGCCTGGGCTGGCACCTCGAGCTCACGCAGCCCGCGCACCAAGGCGGCCAGGTCACGGGCGAGCAGGTCCCGTGAACTGGTATCGGGTGTGGCCGCCGTGGGGTGCTCCCCGTCGAGCCACCGAACCACCGACCAGTGCTCCGGGTAGCCGTGCGCCGGCTCGCCTACCGCCACGACTTCCGGCACGCCTGCTGAGAGCGCGTCCTCTAGGTAGGGAAGCCATCGTGCTTCCTTGAGGATGGTTGCTGATCCTCCGGGCTGTCGCGGCACCCGTACCAGCAGCTCGTCCCCCAGCCGGAACAGCGAGTTGCTCGATCCGGAGGCGGTGAGGCGACGCACCGGAGCAGTTGCGTATTCAGGCACTTGCTCGGCGATCATCCGCGCGACGAGCGCCTCGTCGACCCTGAGCTCGTCGGTATGCAGGACCACCGCCGCATTCAATCCGAACCTCCGCGTCGACCGCCACCTCAAAAGCGCGGCAGGGGTATGAGATGACGGCCCGGTCTGCAAGACACGATCACCCGTCGTCGACACGGAAGCCCATGGCTCACCCTCACGAAGATGGCGTCCAGACGCGTGAAGCGCGGCGTGGTCGACAGGCGGCGGTATGGCGCACAGCTTGGATGTGGGGCGGCAGTATGGAGCGATGAGGACCTATCGCGACACCAAGGAGTTTGAAGGCGCGACCTTCGTCAAGGCGAGCTTCAAGGGCGCGACCCTGCGCTTCTCCAATGTCAGCGCTGTGACGATGCGCAGCGTCGATGTGAACGGACTCGACATCGACAGCCACGACCTGTTCTTCGGCCGCCTCTTCGTCAATGGGGTCGACGTGGTGCCGCTCGTGGACGCCGAGCTCAACCGGCAGTTCCCGGGCCGCGAGCTGCAGAAGGCGCAGACACCCGAGGGCTTGCGCGAGGGCTGGGCCGCCGTGCAGTCCGCGTGGCAGACCACTGTGGCGGAAACGCCGCCGGACCTGGTGGACGCCCACGTCGAGGACGAGTGGTCCATGGCGCAGACCCTGCGGCACCTCATCCTGGCGACCGACGCATGGCTCCGGGGCGCGATCCTGGGGCTCCAGCAGCCGCTCCACGAGATCGGCCAGATCTTCACCGGTGCCGAGGAGATGGGCTTCGACATGTCCATCTTCCGCGTGGACCCGCCGGCCTACGAGGAGACCCTCGCGGTCCGTGCCGAGCGACAGCGAATGGTCGCCGACTTCCTGGCCACGTCCACGGCGGAGCTGTTGGCGGAGGAACGCGAGGACCCCTGGGGCGGGGACTGGCGTCCCAGCGTCGGTGACTGCATCCGCGTGATCCTGGAGGAGGAGTGGGCGCACCTGCGCTACATCCGACGGGATCTCGATCGTCTGCGTTGAGCCAGAAGGAACCAAGACGGCCTCAGGAGAATCACTCTGGCACGGCCGGGCGTCACCGAGCTCAGTCGTGACCATCGGTGCCTACTTGACACTTCCGGTAGGACCGGCGTCCGGCCAGACTCGGTCCAGGCGCCCGGCGGGAAGCTCTCCAAGCGGCTGCCCACCAGCGTGATCGGTGTGGCTCTACATCGGTTTGCGTTCCCGCCGGGCACCGCCCGTGAGGTGTGGCTCCAGAGGGGTCTGCCCAGCTCTCAGTAGCACTGCCCACCTCGCAACAGCAGACGCTACCCGCGCCGACACCGACGAGGAAGACCAACGCCCGCAGACGCCTGCAACCTGCCTCTTGACATCAGAGGGGTGCCGGTGTGACGCGGCCACGTGCCGCGCCGAGATCGGGCTCGTCCTACCGGTCGAGTTCGAGGACCAGCACTACCGCCAGAGCCCCATGGCGGCGACCGTCGTCGCGTCAGTTCCGAGTCTCCTCTGAACCCGGTACGGGACACTCACGGGGCAGGCGCGCCCGGGCGTCGGCTCAGCTTGCGTCGGTCGAGACAGGGCCTCCGCTGTGCACAGGTCGGACCTCGACCCCCCCGCCTTGGAGCACCACGGGGTTACTGGCGGCCGAAGCAAGAGCCGACTCTAGATCCGGAGCTTCGAGGAAGTACACGCCCGCGACCAGGTCAGGGCCGTCGATGAACGGGCCCTCGGTTACGCCCGTCGCCCTAACGCTCCTGGCCATGGACCGCGGGGTGAACGCCCAGGCTGCCGTCATGGCGGCGGAGGAGGCCAGCTCGTCCGCGTGGGCGTCGCACGTAGCGATGTCCTCAGACGTTTGTGCGCTCTGGCCAGGCTCGTGAGCAGAGTCGCTGGCATAGATGAGAACAGCAAAGAGAGCCATGGACTCGCCTCCCGGGCGTTCGAACTGCAAAGTGGCCGACGTGTGGATCGCGCACTCTACCTCGCCGCCGAGCCACTCGCTGGCGTGAGCAGCCACCCGCGGTAGCGGCAGATCCCGATACGCCCGCATGCCCGGCAGGCGGCGGAGTGCCGCGGGTCGCGGCAGCGCGCCAAAGGCGGAGGCGCTCGGTGTGCTGCCCGGTCAGCTCGGCGATGAGCTCGAAGTCCTTGTCCAGGTGAAGCACCGTCAGACCCGCGAGCTCAGCGGTTGCCGCGATGAGCAGGTCCGGGATCGGTGGGGCGCGCTGACGGCCCCGGTCAGCCAGCAGCAGCTGGACCCTCAAGTGCTCGGTCCTCGATCGCGGGAGTCAGGTACTCCACCGGCATCATCGCTGTGCTGCCGGCTGCGACGTGAAGCGGCGAACCTCCTGAGGCCAGCCGCACGCCTCCGCGACCTTGCCCGCCCACATCTTCGCGGCCTCATCGTCCACCACGTTCACGACGGTGAACCCGCCCAGGAACTCCTTGGTCTCGACGTAGGGCCCGTCGGTGATGACCGGGGTGCCACTCGTGGGGTCGGCGCTGTGGACCGGGCCGTCCTCCTCCAGCCCTCCGGCGAAGACGTACACGCCGGCGGCCTTCATCTCGTCGATGACCGCCATGGCGAGCGGCCCGCGCCCACGGAACCACTCCTCCGTGTGGTCTCCGACCCACTGGCGGTTGAAGTAGATCAGGTACTCGGCCACGACTGCTCCTTCTCCTCTGGCGTTGCGGCAGGACTGTCCTCATCCAACCCACGAACGGGGACAGGCGAATCGGACCCTGCTTGATCTGCGCTGCGTCACCACCGCGGCGACGGCAGAAGGCTAGGTTGTCGGAGTGGTTGGAGAACTGCCGGACCGGGCCCGTGTCGTCGTCATCGGTGGTGGGGTCATCGGCGCATCGGTCGCCTACCACCTGGGCCATGCCGGCTGGACTGACGTCGTGGTGCTGGAACGCGACCGGCTGACCTCCGGCACCACCTGGCATGCCGCTGGGCTGATGACGTGCTTCGGGTCGACCTCGGAGACGAACACGGCGATCCGGCTCTACTCCCGCGACCTCTACGCCCGGCTGGAGGCCGAGACAGGGCAGTCGACGGGGTTCCGGCCCGTGGGCCTCATCGAGGCCGCGGCAGACCCCGACCGGCTCGAGGAGTACCGCCGGGTCGCGGCCTTCCAGCGCCATCTCGGTCTCGAGGTCCACGAGATCTCGCCGGCGGAGATCCGCGACCTCTTCCCGTGGGCCCGCACCGACGACCTGCTCGCGGGCTTCCATGTCCCGGGCGACGGGAGGGTCAACCCGGTCGACCTCACGATGTCGCTCGCGAAGGGGGCGCGCGCGCTGGGGATCGGGATCATCGAGGGCGTGGCCGTGACCGATGTCCTGACCGCAGACGACGCCGTGACGGGGGTGCGCGCCGCCGGGCAGACCATCGAGTGCGAGTACGTCGTCAACTGCACCGGCATGTGGGCACGTCAGCTCGGCGAGCGCAACGGCCTCGTCATCCCCAACCAGGCGGCGGAGCACTACTACCTCATCACCGACACCATCGAGGGGATCGACCCGAACGGCCCTGTCTTCGAGGACCCGTCCTCCTACGGCTACTACCGCGAGGAGGGCGGCGGCATGATGGTCGGCCTCTTCGAGCCGACGGCGGCCGCGTGGCGCGTGGAGGGCATCCCGGCCGACTTCTCCTTCGGCACGCTGCCCCCCGACTGGGATCGGATGGCGCCCTTCCTCGAGAAGGCGATGGCGCGCGTGCCGGTCACCCAGGACGTCGGCATCCGCACGTTCTTCTGTGGCCCGGAGTCGTTCACGCCCGACCTGGCACCGGCTGTCGGCGAGGTGCCCGAACTGCGTGGCTACTTCGTCGCAGCCGGCATGAACTCCGTCGGGGTGCTGTCCGCCGGTGGCCTCGGCCGCGTCCTCGCCCACTGGATCACGACCGGCCGGCCAGACGTGGACGTCACCGGGTTCAACGTCGACCGGTTCCGGTCCGACCAGCTCGAGCCGGCATACCGGTCCGCCCGCACCACGGAGGTCCTGGGCACGGTGTATGCCGCTCACACCCCGGGCACGCAGCTGCAGTCCGCGCGGGGCCGGCTCCTGTCGCCCGTTCACGAGCGGCTCGTCTCCCAGGGTGGCTTCCTTCGCGAGGTGTCCGGCTGGGAGGGTGCCGACTGGTTCGCGGGGGAGGGGCGCACGCCGGAGGCCGAGCCGACGTGGGGACGCGCTCCGTGGTTCGAGCGGTGGGAGCAGGAGCACCGCGCGGTCCGGGAGGCGGTGGGGCTGATGGACATGTCCTTCATGGCGAAGTTCCGGGTGCAGGGCCCCGGGGCGGGTGATCTGCTGGATCGTCTGTCGGCGGCCGCGGTGAACGGGGACCCGGGAGTGATCACGTACACCCAGTGGCTCAACGACGACGGCCGGATCGAGGCCGACCTGACCGTGACCAAGCTCGGCGCCGAGGACTTCCTCGTCGTCGCGTCGGACACGGCACACGGTCACGTCCGGGCCCGGCTGCATCGGTTCGCCGACCCGACGGTGACGATCACCGATGTGACCCTCGACTACGCCCAGCTCAATGTCCAGGGCCCGCGGTCGCGCGAGGTCCTCGCCGAGCTCACCGAGGTCGACCTGTCGACCGCGGCGTTCGGCTTCCGCAGCGCCCGATGGGTCGAGCTCGCAGGGACCCGAGTGCTCCTCGCCCGGATCACCTACCTCGGCGAGCTCGGCTACGAGCTCTATGTATCGACTGGCGACGCCCTCCGGGTCTACGCGACGATCCAGTCCGCCGGAACGCCGCACGGCCTGCGCCCGGTGGGCCTGAAGGCGCTCGCCTCCCTGCGGATGGAGAAGGCGTATCGGGACTACGGCCACGACATCGACAACACGGACTGCCCCCTAGAGGCCGGACTGGGCTTCGTGCTGGCGCTGGACAAGCCGGACTTCATCGGTCGCGACGCGATCCTCGCCCGCAGGGCTGCGAATGCCGCGGCCGGCGGGATGGCGCGGCGGATCGTGCAGGTTCGCGTGACCGACCCCGAACCGCTGCTCTTCCACGCAGAGATCGTGCTGCGCGACGGTCAGCCGGTGGGCTACCTCCGGGCTGGGTCGTACGGCTGGACCCTGGGTTCAGCCGTCGGGCTGGCGATGGTCGAGGGTGGCGGTGCGCCGGTCACCCCGGACTGGCTGGCGAATGGCCGCTGGGAGGTCGACGTGGCGGGAAGGCGCTACCGGGCCGAGGTGTCGTTGCGGCCGATGTACGACCCCACCAGCGCTCGGGTCCGTGCCTGAGTGCTGGACCGCCGGAGCGCGCGACAGTGAGGCGCCAGCACCTCCTGTGATGCTGGCCCCTCAGCTGGCGCAGCCGGGCGGTCAGCTGCAACCGGAGACATCGACTGCGCGCCACATGCCGGCGTTGCCCTGCTCGGCGTCGACGGACATGGCGTGTCCCATGCCGGCGCCGGAAGGCAGGAATGCGAGCAGCATGTTGCACGCGCCGGTCAGCCCGGTGCCCGGTGCCGGCCCGGTTGCCGCCGAAGCGGGGATGGCGAGTGAACCGGCACGGGTTCTCTGCCGCTCTCATACTGGC